>JADGOU010000178.1 GCA_017882835.1 Frankiaceae bacterium
GTCCGCCGGTGCCGGGTCGACCTCGACCACCTTGTCTCGGCTGGTCGCACCGGTCACCAGCCGGAGGTGTCGCCGGGGTACGCCGAGCTTTCCAGCCACCGCGCGCAGTGCCGCCTCCGTGGCCTGGCCGTCGACCGCCCGGGCCGTGACCCGTACCAGCAGCGGGCCGGTGACCGGATCACCGTAGCCGCCGCCGACCGTCGTCCGGCTGGCGCCCGGCCGCACCCGGATCGACACTCGCGCCGCGCTCACCCGCCGATCGTGCCACCGCGACGGTCAGCCGTGGTTGTGGTGCAGGCTGGGGCCATGGGACTGCGTACCGGCCTCAAGATCCTGACGATCGCCGCAACCGTGGCCGCCTATGTGCGAGTGGGTCGACCCTGGCAACTGAAGTGGGGGGCGACTCCCGACGAAGTGTCTCGTCCACTCCCCGGAGACGACCTCGTCCCGCGCCCGACGTTCAACGCCACCCGGGCCATTTCCATTGACGCTCCGCCCGAGCGAATCTGGCCCTGGCTGGTCCAGGTGGGCACCACGCGGGCCGGCTGGTACAGCTACGACCTGCTCGACAATCTCGGGCACCCCAGCGCGCGGCGGATCATCCCCGAGCTGCAGCGGCTCGCCCCTGGCGACGTCGTGCCGATGAGCCCCGACGGTCGGCAAGGCATCCGAGTCCACTCGCTCGACGAGCCGCACTTGATGATCTGGGGAACGCCCGGTGACACCACCTGGGTCTGGCAGCTCGACGCCCGCCCCGACGGCACAACCCGGGTGGTCACCCGGATCCGGTCGCGGATTCGGTGGACGCCCAGGTCCATCGCCTACTCGGCGCTGGTCGAGGTCGCGGACATCTGGATGATCCGCAAGATGCTGCTGAACCTGCGCGATCGAGCCGCAGGACGCGGGTCGGACTAACGCCGATCACGGCACCACTCGCACCGTCGTCCACGTGGTGGCTCCGGGCGGCCAATCCTGGCAATGCCGGCCGGGGCAGTCGGTCGGATATCCTCGCCCGCAACAGCGACGACGGGGACAGCGACCGCCGGACGCAGCCAGGAGCGAGTCGGGGATGGTGCGAGCCCGGTGGCGAGCGCGGCGCGTAGATCACCCCTGAGCTGCCGGAAGAAGAGCCGCCGGCCGCGCAAGTCCCACGGCGTCCGCGGCTACTAGACCCGGGCGCACAACCAGAGTGGACGCGCCAGCGCGCGTCAATGAGGGTGGTACCGCGGGGTCGCAACGGCCTCGTCCCTCGTCGGTGTGACCGCTGCTCGACCGACGGAGGAGACGTTGTCCGGGTTCCGCCCTCTGCCCGCACAGGTCGACCTACCTGCCCTGGAGCACGACGTGCTCGCTCGGTGGCAGGCGACCGAGGTGTTCCGGCGCTCGCTGGAGCAGACCGCGGACGGCCCGCTGTGGACCTTCTACGAGGGTCCGCCCACGGCCAACGGCCGCCCCGGCACCCACCACGTCGAGGCGCGGGTGTTCAAGGACCTGTTCCCGCGCTACAAGACGATGAAGGGGTACTCGGTCCCCCGCCGCGCCGGCTGGGACTGTCACGGCCTGCCGGTCGAGCTCGCGGTCGAAAAGGAGCTCGGGTTCGCCGGCAAGGGCGAGATCGAGGACTACGGGATCGCAAAGTTCAACGACCGGTGCCGGGAGTCGGTGCACCGCTACGTGTCCGAGTTCGAGGCGCTCACCCAGCGGATGGGCTACTGGGTAGACCTGTCCCAGGCTTACTGGACCATGGACCCGGCGTACGTCGAGAGCGTCTGGTGGTCGCTGAAGACAATCTTCGACAAGGGGCTGCTGGTCGAGGACCACCGAGTCGCGCCGTACTGCCCCCGCTGCGGCACGGCGCTGTCCGACCATGAGGTCGCCCAGGGCTACCTCACGGTGACCGACCCGTCGGTCTACGTCCGGTTCCCGGTGACCAGTGGCCCGCTGGCCGGGCTCGACGCAGCGCTGCTGGTCTGGACCACGACGCCGTGGACGCTGATCTCCAACACCGCCGTCGCCGTGCATCCGGGCGTGACCTACGTGATCGCCCGGGCCGCGAGCGGGGAGGTCTTGGTCGTCGCCGAGCCGTTGCTGGCCCAGGCCGTAGGCGAGGACGCCGAGGTGCTGCACCGGATCCCCGGCCGCGACCTGGAGCACACGGCGTACCGCCGGCCGTTCGAGCTGGTCGACATCCCGGGGGCGCACTACGTCGGGCTGGCCGACTACGTCACGATCGAGGACGGCACCGGCCTGGTGCACCAGGCGCCGGCGTTCGGCGCCGAGGACCTCGAGGTCGCGCGTCGGTACGGCCTGCCGGTGGTCAACCCGGTCACCGCCGACGGGCACTTCGACCCGGCGCTGCCACTGGTGGGCGGGCAGTTCTTCAAGGCGGCCGACCCCGACATCGTCGCCGACCTGCAGGCCCGCGGGCTGTTGTGGCGGGCCGAGCCCTACGAGCACAGCTATCCGCACTGCTGGCGCTGCGACACTCCGCTGCTCTACTACGCGCTGCCGTCCTGGTACATCCGCACCACGGCGATCAAGGACCGGCTGGTGGCGGAGAACGCCCGCACCGACTGGCACCCACCAACGATCAAGACCGGGCGGTACGGCGACTGGCTGGAAAACAACATCGACTGGGCGCTGTCGCGGAACCGCTACTGGGGTACGCCGCTACCGATCTGGCGCTGCCCCGCCGGGCATCTGACCTGCATCGGGTCGCTGGCCGAGCTCGGCGCGCTGGCCGGGCGCGACCTGGCCGGCCTCGACCCGCACCGGCCCTCCGTCGACGAGGTCACCTTCGACTGCTCGCAGCGTGACTGCGGCCAGACCGCCGCCCGGGTGCCCGAGGTGATCGATGCCTGGTACGACTCCGGGTCGATGCCGTTCGCCCAGTGGGGCGCGCCCTGGCGCAACGCCGAGCAGTTCGAGCGCGCCTACCCGGCCCAGTACATCTGCGAGGCCATCGACCAGACCCGCGGCTGGTTCTACACCCTGATGGCGGTCGGCACGCTGGTCTTCGACCGCTCGTCGTACGAGACGGTGCTCTGCCTGGGCCACATCCTCGACGCCGACGGCCGCAAGATGAGCAAGCACCTGGGCAACGTGCTGGACCCGTTCGCGCTGTTCGAGCGGCACGGCGCGGACGCGCTGCGCTGGCTGATGCTCTGCTCCGGCTCGCCATGGAGCGCCCGGCGGGTTGGCGACGACGCGCTCGAGGAAGTAGTGCGCAAGGTCCTGCTGACCTACTGGAACACCGCGTCGTTCTTCGTCCTCTACGCCAACGCCTCCGGCTGGACGCCGGTCGGCGCGCCGGCACCGGCGGTGGCCAACCGGCCGCTGCTGGACCGATGGGCGCTCTGCGAGCTGCAGGCCACCGTGCGCGAGGTGGACGAGGCGCTGGCCGACTTCGACTCCGCCCGCGCCGGTCGGCGGTTGAGCACGCTGATCGACGACCTGTCCAACTGGTACGTCCGGCGCTCCCGCCGCCGGTTCTGGGCTGGTGAGCCTGCGGCTCTGCACACCCTGCACGAGTGTCTGGACACGCTGACCCGGCTGCTGGCGCCGTTCGTGCCGTTCGTGACCGAGGCGGTATGGGCGACCGTGGTGGCCGGGGTCGGGCCGGATGCGCCGGACTCGGTGCACCTCGCGCCGTTCCCGGCGTACGACGGGGAGCTGGTCGACGCGCGGCTGTCCGAGCAGATGGCGCTGGTCCGACGGCTGGTGGAACTAGGCCGGGCGGCCCGGGCCGACTCCGGTGTGAAGACCCGCCAACCGCTGGGCCGGGCGCTGGTGGCCGCGTCGGGGTGGGACGAGCTGCCGGCCGAGCTGCGAGGGCAGGTCGCCGACGAGCTCAACGTAGTGGCGGTCGCGGCCTTGGCCGAGGAGGGTGAGCTGGTCGACTACACCGCCAAGGCGCAGTTCCGAGCCTTGGGACGGCGGTTCGGTCCGCGGACCAAGGCGGTCGCCGCCGCCATCGCCGCCGCCGACGCCACCCAACTGGCCGCGGCCTTACGGGCAGCTGGCAGCGCTCTGGTCAATGTCGACGGCGATCCGGTGACGCTCAGCCCGGATGAGGTGGTCGTCACCGAGACGCCCCGGTCGGGTTGGGCGGTGGCCAGCGGGCCGGGGGAAACGCTGGCCCTCGACCTGACGTTGACCCCGCAGCTGCGGCGGGCCGGGCTTGCTCGGGATGTCGTCCGGCTGATCCAGGACGCGCGCAAGCGCGCCGGCCTGGATGTCTCCGACCGGATCGAGGCGTGGTGGCAGGCCGATGGCGACGAGCTCACCGCTGCCATCCGGGAAAACACCGACCGGATCACCGCTGAGGTGCTGGCCGTGTCGTTCGAGCCCGGCCGGCCGGCGGCAGACATCCTGCCGCACGCCAACACCGAGCTGGGCTTGACGTTTTGGATCCGGCCCGTGGGCGGCTGAGGCTCGCGCTGGACGCTACTTCGGCGGGTCGTCACGGTGCCGCCGTACGGCGACCGTGACTGCGGCGACCGCGCCCAGGCCGACGGCGATGGCAAGGTAGGTCAGCGCCATGCCTCCGGCCCGCTGACCGGCCACCAACAGGCCCAAAGTGAGCAGGACCAGGACCCCGCTTAGGAGCACCATGGGACGCGCCGAACCGATGGGTTATCCGCCTGCCGGTGGCAGCGTCTCCCGCCCGTCCGGGGATGGCGGGCGAGCCTGCCCGGGCACCTGAGCGGGCAGCGAAGTGGGCGGCGGCGGACCCGCCTGGCGGAGCGGCCCGACAGGCGAGAATGGCACCGCCGGATCCCGGGAAGTGGCCGTGGCTCGCGGTGCGCCGACGCCCGGGTGGGGAGTCGGCTTTCCCGGAGCGCCGTCGGCAGGCACCGCGGGCTGGTTTCCTGGCGCCGCCACCGGCTGCCCGTTGAGCTCCCGCAGCTGGTTCTCCAGGTGTGCCCGCAGCCGGGCGCGGTACTCGCGCTCGTACGCCCGAAGGTCCTCGATGTGCTCCTCCAGCTGACGACGCCGTCCATCGAGTGCGGCCAGCACCTCGCGGTGGCGTGCCTTGGCCTCCTCGTCCAGCCGCTGCGCCTCGTCCCGGGCAGCGGTCAACATGGCTTCGGCCTCAGCTCGGGCCTCCGACACGGCGGTGTCAGCGGTGCGCTGGGCCATCTGCAGGGTGCGGAGTGCGTCCGGCCGGGCGCCGGGGTCCGCCGAGTCGGGAGCCGCGGCCGGGGGCTCGGTGCCGGCCGGCTCGTCGCCGGTGGTGGGCACGGGCCGGCCGGAGGCGAGCTCCTCGATCTGGGTGTGCAGCGTGGCGTTCTCGGTCAGCAACCGGACCAACTCGGCCTCGACGGTGTCGAGGAAGCCGTCGACCTCCTGCTCGTTGTAGCCCCGGAAGGAGTTGCGGAACTGCTTATCGGCCACATCGGCGGGTGTCACGACCATGTTGTGCTCCTCGCGGTCAGCTGGTGCTGCGAAAGCGGACCCTGAGCCGTCACAGGCCCTGGACGACGCCGATGAGGATGGAGGTGAGGAAGAACAGCACGATGAAGCCCAGGTCGAGGGCGACCCCGCCGAGCCGCAGCGGCGGGATAAACCGCCGGAGCAGCTTCAACGGCGGATCGGTGGCGGTATAGGCGGCCTCGACCAGCACGAGCATGATCCCGGTTGGCTTGTAGGACCGCGCGAACATGAAGACGTACTCCATGATCAGCCGGAAGATGAGCAGCAGCAGGAAGAAGTACAGCAAGTAGTAGATGATGGCGGCCGGTGTGGACAAGCGCGGTTACTCCTACGACGGGGCGGCAGACCGTCAGCTCTGGTTGAAAAAGCCGCCTTCGGCAATGCGGGCCTTGTCCTCAGCGGTCACGTCAACGTTCGCCGGGGTGAGCAGGAAGACCTTGTTCGTGACCCGTTCAATACTACCGCGCAGACCGAAAATCAGACCGGCGGCGAAGTCGACGAGGCGTTTGGCGTCGTTATCGTCCATCTCCGTTAAGTTCATGATCACTGGCGTGCCGTCCCGAAAGTGCTCGCCGATCGTGCGGGCCTCGTTGTAGGTCCGGGGGTGCAGGGTGGTGATCCGGTACGCCGGCAGCTCGCCGTCGCGCAGGCCAAACCGGGGTGCGGTGTCTAGCGCGACGCCGCCCCGAGCCTGTCCCCGATCGTCATCGCCGCGGCGCATGCCCACCGGCCGAGCGCCCACCGTGTCGGTGGAGTAGCTGCGCAGCGGCCGGACCGAACGATCGTCGTCATACTCGTCGTCGTCGTGGTCGGCCCGTTCGGATGCGGCTGACTCGTCGTCCTCGACCAAGCCGAGATAGAGACCCAACTTGCGCATGGCGCCAGGCATGGACGGGCCTCCAAGAGCGTGGGCGGGCGAACCAGCGGCAAGCGACA
>JADGOU010000179.1 GCA_017882835.1 Frankiaceae bacterium
GTGATGAGCCATCCGGCCCCCTGCTCCTATTCACCGATGGCCTCCTGCGGGCCTCGCCGCCCTCGAGGGCGCGCCGACCCCCGTCAACGCGGCGTAAATCTTCGCCACAGTCCGTCAGTTGGCGCCCCTGCCGCCGGCGAGCAGCAACTAAACCGGAGCAACCGGACCGTCCGGGCGGCGATGGCCGTGGCCTAACAGCGACCTTCACCGAGTCCGTTGGCACGTCGACCGCACGTTTGAGCGCGTCAGACTTGGACGCCGACGCCAT
The DNA here is from genome assembly GCA_017882835.1 of Frankiaceae bacterium. Taxonomy (GTDB): domain Bacteria; phylum Actinomycetota; class Actinomycetes; order JADGOU01; family JADGOU01; genus JADGOU01. The sequence goes on from JADGOU010000179.1 coordinate 269, forward strand.
CGGGACCCGCGCCTACGGCTTCGGGCGACTGGCCCTGGACCAGCCCGCGCCAGAGCACCTGCTCGTAGTCGGGGGCCTCGCCCCTAGCGTTGTTCTCCGGTGTTCAGAACTCCTGACGCCGCCTCTGGGAGCGGGGCCGGCCGTCCGGGTCGTAGACGTGGTGGTAGGCCAGCGTCGCCCAGCGCGTCGTTGTCGTCGACAGCTCCGGGTCGACCAGCGGCCGCAGCCGACCGGCTGGTCGGGCGCCGACACGCCCGGCGTCGTGCCACGCCTGCAGCGCTGCAGCGGACCGCCGCAGCTCGTCGAAGGCGCCGAGCGGGTCGATGAGCCCGTCGTCGTCACCGCGGTCGAGGTGCTCGCGGGTCAGCTGCAGCCGCAGGTCGCGGGCGTAGGTCCGCGCCCCGTCCCCGAGGCCGGCAGGGTCTCGTGGCGCTCGCGGGTCTCGGGTGTCGTCGAGAACCGCAGCGCTGAGTTCCGAGTCGTGCGTCCATGACCTTCGGTTGAAGTTGTCCGAGCCGATGGTGGCCCAGGTGTCGTCGACGATGCAGACCTTGGCGTGGACGTAGATCGGTGTGCGGCTGGCGTTCTCGACCCCGTAGACCGCGACCCGGCCGCCACCTACCTCGCGCATGGTCGACAACGCCCGGTAGCGCCCGACGAGGTTCGGCGGGAGCGAGAAGCGGCCGTCCTGGTCGGGGTGGTGCGGTAGCACAGCGACGACGCGCAGCCCTGGCTGCGCCCGCATCGCCTCGGCGAAGGTGCTCGCGACCTCGTTCGACCACAGGTACTGGTCCTCGACGTAGACCAGGCACCTGGCCCGCCGGAGCGCCTTGGTGTAGCCGTGCGCGACGCTGCGCTCGCCGTCCGGCGCGAACGGGTAGCCGCCGAGCCGTTTCGGGTAGGTCCGCAGCAGCTGTACGGCGTGCGGCCCGACCGGCGGCGGGTCAGGCAGCGGAGGCGGCAGCGGGGTGCCGTGCCGGTCCTCCCGGCGGACCCGCTCGGCGAGCCAGTTCAGGGGGCTGCGCGTCAGCGGCTGCGGGTCCTCCCAGCGCTCCCGGAAGACCGTCTCGACGTCTGCCACGACCGGTCCGCGCAGGGCCACCATGGCGTCGTGCCACGGCGGGCGTGGGCCGTAGACCTTCGCCATCGGCTGCCGTTGCGGGTCGCCGCGGTGATCGGCGTCGTCGCGCCGGCCGTGGCACAGGTCGATGCCGCCCACGAAGGCGACGTCGAGCTCGGGACGGGCCGGATGACGCAGCACCACGAACTTTTGGTGGTGCGAACCTCCCGTACGTACCCGCATGTCCAGCAGGCACTCACCCCCGGCCTGCTCGATCTCCTCGCCGAGGTGCCGATTCTCCGCGGCGCTGAGGCCGAGCTTGTCGAGGTGGGAGCGCCAGACCAGCCCACGTACGTCGACGCCGCGGCCAGCCGCCTCACACAGCGCCCGCGACACCGCGCTGTCGGGCTCAGCGGTGAGGAGCTGGTCGGGATCGCCGCGCCAGTCGGTGAACAGCACCAGGTCGCCCCGCCGGAGCTGCGCCAGGCATCGGATCAGCTCGGCGAAGTAGGTCGCCCCGTGCACCAGCGGCGTGGCGGCGTTGCCCGTCGACCAGGCCTGCCCGTCGGGGTGCCGCCGGTCGAGGCGAGTCGCAGGGTTGCGGCGCTCACTGGCACTGAGGAACCACTCGGGAACGGCCACGGTCCTAGCGTCCCGCCCCGAGGAGAACGTCGGCAAACCTGAGGGGTGCGGGCGGCTGTTCTCAGCGACGCGCGTACGGCGCGATCGTCGCCCGATGCTCAGAGCGACCGCCGACAGGACGGCAGCCAGGGCGAGCGCCGGCGGGCCCGACGGCAGGCCGGTGCTCGGCAGCTGCCTGGAACCGCGACTGGCCGCGCTCCTGGTCGCCGTGCGACTGCCGGTGCCGTGCGCCGGCGCGGTCCTCGACCGGGCGATGCGGCCGCGGGGCGGGTGCAGTTGAGCGTCTCAAGGACGACGGGGTCTGCGATCGGCACTTCGAAGACCCGGGCCTGGCACGTCGGAGTCGGTGATGGTGCTGCCGTCCAAGGCCAGTAAGTGGGGTCAACGACGGTTCTACGTTCGTCGAGACAACCGGGATCTTCTCGTCCGGTCCACAAGTTGAGGCGCCCCGAAGTGCCGTTTGGCGCGCAGCGGGCGACGACGTTCAAGATCATAGGCGACCGCAAGCATCGCCGACGCCCACGAGACTAACGCGCCGGTTGGTGCTGTCTCGATCCTTCACGTGACCATGATCGGTAGTGCTTGGGTTGTGGTGCTGGTCGGATGGCGGTGTTCCGCCGTTGTGCTCATGCCTCGCGCCCGGCTGGCCGGCCGGGTGCGGGGTTCCAGCGTTCCGGGTCGTTGAGGGGGAGGGTCAGGCTGGCCAGGGGGCGGCGCGGAGCCGGTTGAACGCGTCCTGGAGATGTTGGGCCCAGGGCCAGTCCCGGTCGAGCTGCAGCTGCCAGCTGCGGCCGGTGCGGACGAGTTTGGCGGCCACGGCGCAGATGCGGTAGCGGGGTGTTTCTATACGCCCTTTGGCGTGACGTTCTTCGGCACTGGCGGTCACGCCAAGTCCGAGATGATCTCGGCCGTGACGGTTTCTATACGCCCTTTGGCGTACGTTCTTCGGCACACAGGGTGGTTGGGCCCGCCGGCGCGGCCCACAACCGCGTCGAGCTGTTGTTCGGAGTTGTGGACACCGAGCTCCGGCGCGTTCAGGTTCTCTTCAACCAGCTCGAAGCCCCCGAGACGCTTGAGTTCGATGACCTCGTGGGACTGGGCGTCTCCATGGCCGTTCAACGTATGAGGACGATGCAGCAACGCCGCCTGCGACTACAGCACAACGCTTGGCTGGTTGCTCAGAACCCCAGAGACTTCAGGGCCATCCGAGACGACCCGGACAATCGGCATCGGGAGGCGAGCTTCCACACCCAGCTCCTCTTCAAGGCGATGTGGGAGGCCGCCGACGTCCTGACAACGCGGCAGAGCGAGGTCTGGCACGACCCGCAAGGGCGATTCATGACCTGCGACGCTCCCGTGCTGGTCCCGTTTCGACACAACGTAGGGCTGAGCTTGACGGCTTCGCCGTACATCATCTGGCCGGTCGGCCCGCACCGAACCGTCGCTCTCAGCAACGATCCGCAGGGCGAAAAGGCCGTCATACGCAAGGCCAGCGGAAAGCTCGTCGGCATGGTTCGGCAGGGCGTCGAACAGGGGCGAGAGCGGATGATCTTCGCCAGCGAGGAGCAGCGAGAGAGGCTGCCGCAGGGCAAGAAGTTTCGTCGCCGCGCCCAAGTGCGGCTGCGGTGCTCAGACCGTTCGCCAAGCGGCGAGTACGTTCCACCCCCAGCGTGCTGCGTCGAGTGTCGCGACACCTTCGCGGCCGGCCCCGACGTTGCGCTCTGCAATCAGGGCTTGCACTCACCAGCCCCCGACATGTGGTTGCACGTATGACGAGTCAGCTTTGGGTTGGCCCTCCACCCACGAGCGGTCTTGTCAGATCCGCGCTAGTGCCGACTGTGACATGCACAAGTTGCCAAACCGTGCGGAAACGCGGAATCGGCGCGGTCGCTGCGGCCGAGCAGAACCGTCACAACAGTGACTGCCATCGCCGCGGCCCAGCGAAAACCGCCGGGCGTCGGGGGACGCCGTAACATGACCACCGGCAGCCGTCCATAAGACCGGTACCGCTGGTCAGGTCACCCCATTGCCATGCCGGCCAGGTGCGCGGCGACGCTGTGGGCGGCGTGCCGGTCGAGGTTGGCTCGGGCCATGTCGTAGCGCGCCACACCGCCGGCGCAGCCGGCGACGGAACGAACGGACTCGGAGACCCCTGGCGCTAGCTAGAGACAGGACCCGGCAGATGGACGAAGGCCCACGCAGCTGATGGCGCGCGAAAGCAGGGCGTTGACCCCGACCTTGTCAGCCCTACTCCTTACAGTCGATGGCGTGAAGATCCAAGGGCGTGAGGTGTGGACCCTGTCCGAGCGTCTCGGCGGGGGCGGGTTCGGCCAGGTGTTCCGTGCGGTGTCCGATGACGGACAACTGGCCGCGGCCAAGCTCGTGCCCAAGGCCCCGGGGGCCCAGCGCGAGTTGCTTTTCGAGCAGCTGAGCGACGTGCCCAACGTAGTGCCGATCATCGACACCGCCGAGACGGTCGACGCGTGGGTGCTTGTCATGCCGCTGGCTGAGCGGTCGCTCGCCGACGAGATGGACCAACGCGGCCTGCCGCCTCTCGACCAGGCGCTCGTCGTCCTCATCGAGATCGCCAATGCGCTTGCCGCCCTCGAAGGCAACGTCGTGCATCGCGATCTCAAGCCGCAGAACGTCCTGCTGCTCGAGGGGCGCTGGTGTCTGGCCGACTTCGGCATCGCTCGGTACGCGGAGGCGTCAACAGCACCGGACACGCGCAAGTTCGCCATGTCGATGCCGTACGCGGCGCCGGAGAGGTGGCGCGGCGAGCGAGCGACCGCTGCTGCGGATGTGTACTCGCTGGGTGTGATGGCTCACGAGGTGCTTGCAGGTGCCCTCCCGTTCTCAGGCCCAAGCGACCACGAGTTCCGGGAGCAGCACCTACACGCCGATCCGCCGTCGCTGCAAGGCGCGACGACGCGACTGACCGCTCTCATCGAGGAGTGCCTGTTCAAGGCGCCGCAGTCCCGGCCAACACCGACGAACCTGCTCGCGCGGCTCGCCAAGGCCGGTGACGTGAGTCGACTACCCGGAGCGAGCAGCCTGGCGGCAGCGAATCAGGCGGCCGTAGCACGAGCAGGAGAAGCTGCGGCTGGGCAATCGCGGCAGCGGACCGAGCAAGAGCGCCGGGCGGAGTTGGCGACCGCTGCGCACGCGCAGCTGAAGGCGATCAGCGCGGAGCTGCTCGACGTCCTCACCACCGAGGCGCCGGCCGCTGCGGTCACTCACATGCCCGCTCGCGGCTGGAAGGCGACTCTCGAAGCAGCAGCGATCGGGCTGTCTCAGCCCGCCGCGCAGCCACAGCCCGACTGGGGCGGCTGGCAGGCGCCTGCAATTGACGTGATCAGCCACGCCACGATCTCCATCGTCTTCTCACCGGACCGGTTCGGCTACGAGGGGCGAAGTCACTCGCTCTGGTACTGCGACGCGAAGCAGGAGGGTGAGTACGGTTGGTTCGAGACGGCCTTCATGCACACGCCTCTAACCCGCCGGCAGGCGAACGGCCAGGACCCGTTCGCGCTGTTGCCTAGTGAGGCGTCGGCGAAGGCTCTCTGGTCGGGTATGGCCGAGTACCAGGTCGCCTGGCCGTTCACCCGGCTCGTCGTCGGGGAGCTCGAGGAGCTCGTCGATCGCTGGCTTGGCTGGTTTGCAGCAGCGACGCAGGGCGCGCTGCACCGCCCGTCGACGATGGCTGAGCAGCAGCCGGTGGGCAGCTGGCGGCGCTGAAGCGGCACGCTCTCGCCCGAGGCGCAGATCGGTGGCTGATATGAGGGTTCCGCTCAAGCTCGTTGCCCGTAGCCGGGGACAGGTACGACGTCCGCTTCTCGGCATGAGCGCGCGCGTGGGTCGCTCCGCGCGTTGAACCGAGTGGACATAAGACCGGTGTCGTTTGTCAGTCAACCGATTGCCATGCCGGCCAGGTACGCGGCGACGCTGTGGGCGGCGTGCCGGTCGAGGTTGGCTCGGGCCATGTCATAGCGGATGGTGGTGCGGGCGTCGGCGTGGCGCATCGCGTACTGCATGTCCCGCAGCGACACGCCGCTGATCAATCCGGCCGTGCAGAAGGTCCGGCGCAGCGTGTGCGGGCTGACCGGGCTGGTCACGCCCGCCTCGCGCACGACCCGGGCGAGCAGCCGGCTCGCCGCTCCGCGGGTGAGGGCCTTGCCTTTCGCCGAGAGCAGGATCGGCCCGTGGGTACGACCCTCGGTGGCGGCCTTGACCGCGCGGAGCACCGGGATGGGCAGCGGGATCTCGGCCGGCTTGGCGCCCTTGCCGACCACGCGCAGGAGCTCGTAGCCGCCGGCGTAGCGCAGATCTGGTGACGTGTGCGTGGCAGGCCTCGCTGACGCGCAGGCCCAGCATGCCG
>JADGOU010000180.1 GCA_017882835.1 Frankiaceae bacterium
GACCGGCAGACGAAGCGCGCTTGGCTCTCGCGCGACTCCGCCGCGGTGTACCCGCAGGCGTGGCACCGCTGCGACGTGTACGCAGCGTTGACCTGCTCCGCCCGGCCGGGGGCCTTCTGCTCCAGCCGGGTCACCAGCACGCCCCAGCCCTTGTCCAGGATGGCGCGGTTCAGGCCGGCCTTCTTGTCAGGTGCGGATGGCAACGACGAAGCCGCCGGCGGACGGCCCAGCCTGAGCGCGTCCGTAGCCGGCGGCGACCGCAGCCCGGTCATGCACCTCCGGGCGCCAGCCATGCTCAGCCAGCCAGCCGGGCGCATCCGGCAGGCCGCCCTTCCACAGCTGGGCGTACGGCTGCATCGCCGGCGTCTGCCGGGCCTGCACGCGCATCGGGTCCGTCCCGAGGCTCTCGACCTCGAACCCCAACTGGCTGCCGCACGCGGACAGCGCACCCAGCTCAGTCAGCAGCGCCGCCGCCTCGACCACGCTGAGGTAGATGCGCAGCCCATCGGCCAGCCACGCGGCCGCCTCGGCGGTGGCCAGCCCGGCCTGGAGCAGCGGCGCGGGCCAGTCCTCGCGTAGGTCAACCGCGATCGCCCGACGCTCACAGCGCTCCACGGCCGAGCACTCGGTCAGGACGCGGTCCTTGAAGGCGAGCACTTCGGGCAGGTCCAGCTCGTACAGGCACACGCCGTCCGGCCATGGGCAAGCGTAAGGCGCGTGTGTCCAGCCCGGCGGCCAGCAGCACCACCTGGCGGATGCCGCCAGCGGTCGCGGCGAGCAGGTAGTCGTCGAAAACCGGGTTCGCGGGACTGCGTGGGACCAGAAGGCCGCACGCTAGGAGGCCATGTCACCGGTTCCTGCAGCAGCGGCGCACTGCTCGACCTCGAAGGCCTGGCGCCGTCGCCAGGAAGGCCTCGGCGTCTGGATCGTCGAACAATCGGTCGGTGCGGCGGCTCTCCTCCGCGCGCACCAGCGCCATACCGAGCGCGGTCTTGCCCACACCGGCCGGAACCCCACCATCGCTCACCCAGCCAACCTGTCACGCGTAGCGCCCGGCGGCTAATAGTTTGGCCGCCAGCGGTCTCTCGCCAACGTTTCGCATGACGAACGGTCTGCGGGAGCGCCTGCCTCCCCGGCCGACGAGTCCGGTTGAGCGTGCCGGCGGTTACAGGGCGGCCGCCCGTGAAATTGCCCGGTGATGGGGAGCCGACCGGCGATACTTCGACGGGTGACCGGACTCAAGATCGGCCATGCCCGGTGCTCGACAAACTCGCAGGACCTGACTGTCCAGCACGAGGCCCTCATCGGCTTGGGCGTCCCGCCCGACCGGGTCTACGTCGACCACGGCCTGACCGGCACCAACCGCTCGGTCCCGGGCGGAGCAGGGCACGGAGAAGGAGCTGGTCGCCGACCTGCACCGGGTCCCCGGCAAGGACATCCTGTTCCACCGGATGGCCGAGGCGGCGCTGGTCCACCCGGACGACACGGTGCGCGCCGCGCTGTTCCCGATGGTCAACATTTCCGTTCGGACCTGATCATCCGTACGGAGAGGCGATCGTGCTCCGCTCCTGACTACATTCCTGGTGCAGCGGTGAGGCGCTCCAGCCCCGGAGCCCGGTCGAACACGCCGTCGTGGGACACCAGCGGCAGCCCGAGCCGGATCGCGGCGGCGGCGATCCACCGGTCCCCGTCGTGGACCTTGTCACCCAACGGGTGCCCGATCTGCCGGCACCTCTGGCGTAGCTCAGCACAGTCGCTGATCATCTGGTCGTCGGGCTGCACGACGGTCAGCTCGGCAATACGCCGTTCCAGCTGGCGACGGCGCAGTTCACCCCACCCAGCGCGCAGCGCCCCGTAACGCAGCTCCATGACGGTCTGGAACGCGAGCAGGACCGTCTTCGTCTCGATCAGCGCTCGGTACCGGTCAGCGACTGGGCCGGGGCGTTCGTAAAGGAGCCAGCTGATCACCATCGTGTCCACGACCACGCCCACCGGCCGAGCGCTGGTCATGCCTCAGCCAACGCCTCCTGGAACGCTATCCAGTCCTCTTCTGGGACGTCATCGACGACGAGGCGCTCGCGAGGTGGCAGCGAATGAGCGCGGTGAAGAGCCTCGTCGGGGGGATAGACCCTCAGCGAGGGCTCATCTGGCTGCTCGACAACCGACACAGCCTGAGTGTAGAGCCGCCTCTCGACGTCCATCGCTGAATGCGGGCGGAGTGTTCATCCTCACGCGGGCTCGGCTTCCGCTGCCACCGGGTCCTGCTGCAGGGCGCGGTAGACGGTGGCCCGGGCCGAAGCTGTGCCCCAGCTCCCCGATCGACCCCCCGTCGGCGCGCAGCGCGCGGAGCTGGCGCACCTGCGCGGCAGTCAGCCGGGGCGGTCGGCCGGTGTGTCGGCCACGCGGCCGGGCGGCCTGGCGGGCCGCGGCCGCCCGCTCGTGCATCAGCTCCCGTTCGTAGCCGGCCAGCGCGGTGAAGATCCCGGCCAGCATCCGCCCGGTCGGGGTGGAGTAGTCGATCCCCTCCCGCAGCGACCGCAGCAGCACTCCCCGCTCGGTCAGCGTCTCTACGGTGCCGGATCACTCCGGACAGCGACCGGCCCAGGCGGTCCAGGGCGACCACCACCACGGTGTCCCCGGGCCGGTCGTCGCGCACCCCGGACAGCTGATCGGTGCTGACTCGGGCGTACCCCACTACCGACACGGCGGGCAGCGTCGCACAAGTCGACGTAGTGACTGCGGCCGGCGCGCCGACTATTGGACCAACTTCTGAGACGGGGATCCCCGTGTCAGGTACTCCCGCGATCATGTTGTCGTTCTCAGAAGTCGACTGCACGGGATATCTGATCTGACCGGCTCCGCTCACCAGGTGAAGGGCCACGACAGGCGCGGCCCAAGACACAGGAGACCACCATGCCGAAGTACCTGCTCCTCAAGCACTACCGCGGCGGCCCGGCGCCGCAACGTCCCGTGCCCCCGATGGACCAGTGGGCCCCCGAGGACGTGGAGGCGCAGATGGCCTTCCTCAAGCATTCGCGAGCGGGGCTTTCCCGAGCGTCAACTACTCAGCGAGCTGCTCGAGGAGAACGGCGAGTACGTCGACGCACAGGCGCTCACGCCGGCGCGCACCTGGGTGCGCTACGGCGGCCCGGACGCCGCGCCCGTCACCACCGACGGCCCGCTGCCCGAGACCAGCGATCTCGTGGCGGGCTGGTACATGATCGACGTCGAGTCGCACGAGCGCGCGGTCGAGCTCGCGGCCTACGTCTCCTCCGAGCCCGGCCCGGGTGGGGAGCCGCTGTACGAGTGGATCGACGTCCGGGAGGTCATGTCCGAGGCGCCCTCGGACGACTGACCCGGCGTGATCGACGAGCCGACGCGACGGCTGGACGAGGGCGCGCTGCGCGCCCCCGTCCCGCGGGTGCTCGCGGGCCTGGTCCGGCGGGGCGAGGACTTCGATGCAGCCGAGGACGCGCTGCATGAGGCGCTGCTGAAGGCGCTGCGGGTGTGGCCCGAGCACCCGCCGCGCGACCCGCGCGCGTGGCTGGCGACGGTTGCGACGCGGCGGCTCGTCGACGCCCGCCGCAGCGAGGCCGCCCGTCACCGCCGCGAGGAGGCGACGTACGCCGAGCCGCGGCCCGCCGCCACCGAGGCGGGCGACGACACCCTCTTCCTGCTCTTCTGCTGCTGCCACCCCGACCTCGCGCCCGCCTCCCAGGTGGCGCTGACCCTGCGCGCCGTCGGCGGCCTCCCCACCCGGGAGATCGCCGACGCCTTCTACGTGCCGGAGGCGACGATGGCGCCGCGGATCAGCCGGGCCAAGCGCGCCCTGCAGGGGCGCGGCCTGGACCAGCCCGGCGACCTCGCCGTCGTGCTGCGCGTGCTCTACCTCGTCTACACGGCCGGCCACGCGGGCCGGGTGGACCTGGCCGGCGAGGCGATCCGGCTCGCCCGCCAACTCACCCTTGCCACCGAGGAGCCGGAGGCGCGCGGGTTGCTCGCGCTGATGCTCCTCAACCACGCCCGCCTCCCGGCGCGACTCGACTCAGAGGGTCGCATCGTCACGCTCGACCGGCAGGACCGCGGCCTGTGGGACACCCGTGAGATCGCCGAGGGCGTGCGCGTCATGCAGTCGGCGCTCGCCATGCAGACGGAGGGACGGCGCCCGGGCCGCTACCAGGTCGAGGCCGCCATCGCCGCCCTGCGCGACGACGGCGGCAAGCGCCGAGGAGACCGACTGGCCGCAGATCCTCGCCTGGTACGACGACCTGGTCGCCCTCACCAAGGACCCGGTGCACCAGGACCCCGCCGCCGTGCTCGGGCGCGCGGTCGCGGTCGGCCACGTGCTCGGTGCCGCCGCGGGGCTGCGCGAGACCGACCGGCTGCGCGAGGTGCTCGGCGACCGCCACCGGTGGCATGCGGTCCGCGGCCACCTGAACGAGCTGGGCGGCGACCTGCCGGCCGCCGCCACGGTCGGCCCAGCCCCCGAATCGCCGACTCGTTCATGCCGCCTGCTCCACGCTCATCTCGACGTGCAGGCCGGCGGCCGCCACCATGTTGACCAGCGAGTCCAAGCTGAACAGGTCGATTTTGCCGCGCACCAGATCGGAGATGCGGGGCTGGGTGACGCCGAGCCGGACGGCGGCTTGCTTCTGGGTCCAGGCCTCGGCCTTGATCCGCTCAGTGAGCGCCATCACGAGTCGAGAGCGCAGCCGCATGTTCTCCGACTCCTGCGGAGTGTCTTCGATCGCGTCCCACACGCTGTCGAACTGCTCGCTGCTCATGTCCGCTCACCTGCCCTGTCCTGAACCTCGGAGACGATCTGCTTGTACCGCCTGCCAGCGAGATCGAGGTCTGCCCTCGCCGTCTGCTGCGTTCGCTTCTGGAAGCAATGCAGCACGTAGACGCGATCGGCCAGCTTCGCCACGTAGATGACTCGGAAGGCGCCACCTTGTTCGCGTACCCGAATCTCCCGGACGCCGCTGCCCACCGTCGGCATCGGCTTCCAGTCGCTCGGGTCGAACCCGTGCTGTACCCGATCGAGGTGATAGCCGCACTCACGACGAGCACCGACGGGGAACTCGCGGAGGTCGTCGAGGGAGTTGCCAACGAACTCGATTGGCTTCACAGATAGTAGTATACAAGTTTCGATATGTCCACTGGGTGTCCACGGCTTCTCGGCTCGCATCAAGCGCGGCACGCCGAGGAACTGGGTCAGTTGGGTTCGGCTTACGGAGCGGCTAGTTCGTGAAGTAGACATTCAGGTCACCGGCGAGCGCTGACGGGCTGGCGTCTGCCCGTTGCAGGTGGTCCCACTCGGCGTGGCGTGTTGATCTCGGCTGAACTCTCCTGATCATTGTGGTTCGTGTCCGCGATGCAGCCCGCGCCGGGATGCGCTTCGTGCGCGTCCCGCGACGTGGTGATCGAAGAGCTGGCTTCGGCGAATGCCCGGCTGGCGGAGCGGGTGGCCGGGCTGGAACGGCTCGTCGGTCGTAACAGCGACAACTCCTCGATGCCCCCGTCGACAGACGACTTGCCTGGGCGCAAGGCGCCGTCGCGGAAGACCGGCAAGCGGTCGGAACGTCGCCGGGGTAAGCAGCCAGGGGCGGCCGGGGCGGGGTTGCCGCGGGTGGACAACCCAGATGAGACGGTGCAGGTGTTCCCAGAGACCTGCGCGGACTGCGGCGCTGGGCTGGCCGACGGTGCGGACGCTGGCGTGAGCTCACGCCAGGTGTTCGACGTGCCGCCGGTCACCGTCCGGGTGACCGAGTACATGCTGTACAAGAAGCAGTGCCGGTGCGGCTGCGTGACGGCGGCGACAGCGCCGGCGGGGGTGGCCGACGCGCCGGTCAGCTACGGCCCGAACCTGCCGGCTTTCGTCGCCTACCTGCTGGTCTTCCAGCATGTCCCGGTGCACCGCGCGGCGATGCTGATCGCGGACCTGACCGGGGCGCGGCCCTCGACCGGCTTCGTGCACGGCATCCTGCGCCGCTGCGCCCACGCGCTCGGCGAGGTCATGACCCTGGTCAAGACGCTGGTGACGCGGGCGACGGTGGCCGGGTTCGACGAGACCACGTTGCGGTGCGGCCCGGCCGGCCGGAAGAACTACGTGCTGTCGGCCTCGACCGAGCTGTGCACACTGTTCTTCCTGGGTGGCCGGGACCTGGGCAGCTTCACCGAGTTCGGGGTGCTGCCCGGTTTCACCGGGGTGGCGGTGCACGACCGCTACAGCGTCTACGACAACAGGGCCTTCGCCGGCGTCGGCGGTCACCAGATCTGCTGCGCGCACATCCTTCGCGACCTGCAAGACGCCGCTGAGGTCTACCC
>JADGOU010000181.1 GCA_017882835.1 Frankiaceae bacterium
CCGCCGCCGGCCTGGACGCCCTCGATCAACACCTCGACCACGGTGCCCACCCGGTCTTCGGCGCGCTGCGCAGTCAGCTCCTCCACCAGCGCCGACACCCGCGCCAGCCGGCGCCCGATCGTGGCCCGGCCGACCCGCCCGGCCAACCCGGCCGCCTCCGTGCCGTCCTCGGCCGAGTAGCCAAAGACCCCGACCGCGTCCAACTGCGCCGCGGTGAGGAACCGTTCCAGCTCAGCGACGTCCGCCCGGGTCTCGCCGGGGAAGCCCACGATCACGTTCGAGCGCACGGCGGCGGCCGGGGCCAGCCGCCGGATCACCTCCAGCAAGGCGAGGAAGTCCGTCGTACCGCCGAAGCGCCGCATCTTCCGCAGCACCGTCGGGCTGGCGTGCTGGAAGGACAGGTCGAAGTACGGCGCGACGCCCGGCGTGGCGGCCATGACCTCGATCAGCGACGGGCGCATCTCCGCCGGTTGCAGGTAGGACACCCGCACCCGGGCGACGCCGGGCACGGCGGCCAGCGCGGGCAGCAGCCGCTCCAGCAGCCGCAGGTCGCCGAGGTCCTTGCCGTACGACGTGGAGTTCTCGCTGACCAGCACCAGCTCGCGGACCCCGCCCTCCGCCAGCCAGTGGGCCTCGGCCAGAACGTCCGCCCACGGTCGGGAGACGAAGGCGCCGCGGAACGACGGGATGGCGCAGAAGCTGCAACGCCGGTCGCAGCCGGAGGCCAACTTGAGCGCAGCCATCGGGCCGCCGGTCAGCCGCTGGCGCACCGACCGCGGGCCGGAGGCAGGCGCGATCCCGGCCGGCAGGTCGCCGTGACCAGGCAGCGCGACCACCGACGACGCCGCCGAACGCTCCACCGGAGACAGCGGCAGCAGCGTTCGCCGGTCCCGCGGCCGATGCGGGGCGATCGGACGACCGGCCAGTACGTCGTCGAGCCGAGCACCGATCTCGGCGTAGTCGTCGAAGCCCAGCACGGCGTCGGCCTCGGGCAGCTCCGTGGCCAGCGTCACGCCGTAGCGCTCGGCCAGGCACCCGACCGCCACCACCGGCCGCCGGTCCCCCGCCGGCTGCCCCGCATCGGCCGCCTCGAGGACCGCGTCGATGGAGTCCTTCTTGGCCGAGGAGACGAAGCCGCAGGTGTTCACCAGCACCGCGTCGGCGGCGGCCGGGTCGGGGACAACACGCCATCCCGCGGCGGTGAGTCGGCCAGCCAGCTCCTCAGAGTCGACCTCGTTGCGGGCGCAGCCCAGGGTCACCACGGCAGCCGAGCGGGTGGGCATGCGAGCCAGGGTATCGGCCCGGTCGTCCCGGCCGTCCGGCTCCGCGCCTCAGCCGGCCTGCGGCCCGGCGGGGTCACCGGGGCCGAAGGCCACCGAGACCACTTGACCGGCGCTTCCCGGCGCACCGATGTCGCGCCCGTTGACGACGAGCGAGGCGGCACTGGCGTTGCCCAGGGTCAGGTGGATCTGCTCCGGGTCTTGGAAATCTTTGGTATCTCCGGGGGCCAGCGCCCCCTGGAAGATCGTGACGTTGGCGGCATTGCCCACCCGGACCCAGCACTTCTCGTCGATGATCCGCACCCGCACCGAGACGGCGGTCGGCGGCACCATCGCCACCGCATCCGGTCCGGCGGTGGCCGGGGCAGATGACGTCGGTGTCGGCGGCGGCGTAAGGGCGGTGTCGGCGCGGGTGCCGCCGGTCCCCTTGCCCACCCCGGTTTTCGTCCCCGTACCGAGCAGGTCCACCGCGGCCCACAGACAGATCACCACTAAGGCAACGGCCATGGCGGCCGCCCAGTTGGGCCGACGGCGCTCGCCGCGGACGGCGCCGGGCTCGAACACCAGGATGGCCGCCGCTGCCGGGTTGCCGCCCCGCTCGCGGTCATAGGCCGCCACCAGCACTGCCCCGTCGGCTCCTACCGTGTTCGCGATGCTGCGGATATGGCCGCGGGCGTAGACGTCACCACCGCAGGCGTCGAAGCGATCGGCCTCGATGTCGCGGATCAGCCCGGCGCGGATCCGCGTCGTGCGGGCGACGTCGTCGACGCTGAGCCCGCGTGCCTCCCGCGCTGCGGACAGCGTCGCCCCGATCGCGAGGTCTGCGAGGCGGTCCGGCTGGGTCACGGTCCACCTTCTCCGGAGGCCCTGGTACGGCGGGATTGTTGGCTACCAGGCGTTCCCGCGATGGGTGGGCCGCCTGCACCCAAGTCTAGGCGGCAGCGCGCCAAGGGCAAGACGAACCGCGGGCCGCCTTCGGGCGAGGGCGGGCCGGCGGTGTGGACTCAGCGCTCAGGTGTGGACTCAGGTGTGGACTCAGGTGTGGACTCAGGTGTGGCCCACCGACGGCGGCGATCCCGCGGTCGCGGTCGCGGACCAGCCGGGACCGACCGGGCGGCCGCCGTGGCGGGCAAGGGTGGCTTCGCCCGCCGGGCGCAGGTCCCGGCGGTAGCACACCCGGTCGAAGCGCTCGTTGCCCACCGCCACGAAGTCCGGCAGTCGGCCGTAGACGACGAAACCGGTCCGCTCGTAGAGCGCCATCGCGGCGGGGTTGTTGCCACGAACGTCGAGAATCACCGTCTCGATGCCGGCCGCCCGGGCGGTGTCGACCAGCGCGTCGACCACCACCCGCGCCAGCTTCCGACCGCGGGCGTCCGGGTGGACCATGACCTTGCGGATCTCAGCGTTCTGCTCCAGCACGGCTCCGTCCAGGCGCTCCCAGTAGCCGAGCGCCTCGGCCCGGCCGCCGACGTGCGCCACCGCAAGCCTCGCCCGGCCGGCGCGGACCGTCGTGAGCAGGGAGTCGAGCCACCCGGTGATCTCCGCCGTCGACGGCGGCTGCACCCAACCCACCGCCCCACCGATCGCCGTCACCGCGCCCACCACGCGCGCCACTTCGGCGGACAGCGCGGCGTCGGCGTGCTCCGGGCAGGTCACCTCCACCGGCGAAGCCTCTCATCCGGTTCCGCCGCAGCTAGTCGGCGTCCTCGCCCTGCAAGCCCACGAGGACCTCGTCCAGCTCCTCCGGGCGCACCAGGACGTCGCGGGCCTTGGAGCCCTCGGACGGGCCGACGAGGCCACGGCTTTCCATCAGGTCCATCAGCCGGCCGGCCTTGGCGAAGCCGACCCGCAGCTTGCGCTGCAGCATCGACGTGGAACCGAACTGGGTGGTCACCACCAGCTCGACGGCCTGCACCAGCAGGTCCAGGTCGCCGCCGATGTCAGGATCCACGTCCTTGCGCGCCGCCGTCGGGTCGCCGAGGACAGAGCGGTACGACGGGGCGAGCTGGGACTTGCAGTGCCCGACGATCGCCTCGATCTCCTTCTCCGACACATACGCGCCCTGCAGCCGGACCGGCTTGCTCGCCCCCATCGGCAGGAACAGGCCGTCGCCGAGACCAATCAGCTTCTCCGCGCCGACCTGGTCGAGGATGACCCGGGAGTCGGCCAGGCTGGCGGTGGCGAAGGCCAGCCGGGACGGCACGTTGGCCTTGATCAGGCCGGTGACGACGTCGACCGACGGCCGCTGGGTGGCCAGCACCAGGTGGATGCCGACCGCGCGGGCCATCGCGGTGATCCGCACGATCGCGTCCTCGACGTCGCGCGGCGCCACCATCATCAGGTCGGCCAGCTCGTCGACGATCACCAGGATGTAGGGGTATGGCGTGTACACCCGTTCGCTGCCTGGCGGCGCGGTGATCGTGCCTTCCCGGACCCGTCGGTTGAAGTCGTCGACATGCCGGACACCGGAGGCCGCCAGGTCCTCGTAGCGCATCTCCATCTCGCGCACGACCCACTGCAGCGCCTCAGCGGCCTTCTTCGGGTTGGTGATGATCGGTGTGATCAGGTGCGGGATGCCCTGGTAGTGGGTCAGCTCCACCCGCTTCGGGTCGATCATGACTAGGCGGACGTCGTCCGGGGTCGCCCGGCTCAGGATCGACGTGATGATCGTGTTGATGCAGGTGGACTTGCCAGCCCCGGTGGCCCCGGCGATGAGTACGTGCGGCATCCGGGCCAGGTTGGTGGCGACGAAGCCACCCTCGATGTCCTTGCCGAGGCCGACCAGCAGCGGGTGGTGATCGGAGGTCGCGGCCTTCGAGCGCAGCACGTCCCCCAGGCTGACCAGTTCACGGTCGGCGTTGGGAATCTCGATGCCGATGGCCGAGCGCCCCGGGATCGGACTGATGATCCGTACGTCGGGAGACTTCACGGCGTACGCGATGTTGCGGGAGAGCTGCGTGATGCGCTCAACCTTGACCCCGGGTCCGAGCTCGAGCTCGTAGCGGGTGACGGTGGGACCGCGGCTGAAGCCGGTGACGGCCGCGTCGACCCCGAACTGCCCGAGCACCTCCGTGAGCGCCTCGATCACGTTGTCGTTGGCCCGGCTGCGAGCCTTGGGCGGCGTGCCGGCGGCCAGCAGGTCCGGCGGCGGCAGCCGGTAGTCGCCCTCGGTGCCGCCCAGCACCATCTGCTCGGCGTGGCTGGGCCCGGATGGGCTCGCCTCCCGCGGTGTCGGGGGCGCCGGCGCCGGGGGTTCATCGGGGATCGGCTCGACCGTCCGGGCCGCGGTGTCTGGCTGGTCGTCCGGCTGGCTTTCGGCCGCCAGGCCCTGCCGCCGGCGGGCCGGCCGCCGGCGCAGCGGCGGCAGCGGCGGGCCGGGGTCCAGGCCGGACGGCTCCGCGGAGGCCTCGCCGCTGTCCGCACCGTCCGGTTTGGCGGACCCGCGCCGGGTCAGCCGGTGCAGGAGCGCACGTCCAGCCGCCGGTACGGCGTACACCGGCGTCGCGGTGACTACGAGCAGGCCGAACCCGGCGAGCAGCAGCAGCAGGGGCGCGGCGACGTACCGGCTCAGGGCGCTGGTCAGCGGCGAGGCGGCGAAGAAACCCAGCAGCCCGCCGGCGTGCCGCATCGCCGTGGCGCCGTCCGGCGGCACCGGGTTGCCGGCCGCGAGGTGCACCAGGCCGAGTGCGCCGAGGGCGAAGGCGGTCCAACCGATCAGCAGCCGGCCGCCAATGCCGGGGTCGAAGCGGTCCGGATGGCGCAACAGCCGCACCCCCAGCCAGGCCAGCGGCAGCGGCACCAGGGCGGCGGTGATGCCGACCGCCCCGTACACGAGCGCGGACACCGCGGCTCCGAGCGGCCCGCCGGCGCTGAACCACACTCCGACGGCAACGACCAGCGCCGCGGCCAGGAAGGTGAGCCCGAGCCCGTCGCGGTGGTGCGCCGGATCCAGGTCGCGCGCCCCGCGGCCGAACGCCCGGACGACCCGGCCGATCCCCCGCGCCAGCACCGACCACAACCCGACGACCGCGCGCCACAGCGCGCGCAGCACCCGGTTCAGCGCGCCGGGCGCTCCCCGGCCGGCCACGCGCCGCCGCATCGGATGCGCACCGCCGCGGCGGGCGGTGGCCTTGGTGCGGGCCGGGCGGACGCCCCCGGAGCGACCGCCGTCGCGCGCCGAACGGCCGCCGGCCGCCGGCCCGCGCCCGCGGGTCCCGCCGTCGGGTCGACGGCTGGGGGCGGGCGCGCGCGTAGGCATGATCCACAGGCTACCGGTAGCGCGCGCCTTCGCCGACCGACGTTGGGTGGACACGCCGGAGGGCGGCGTAGGGCACCATCTGGCCATGAGCCTGCCGGACCTTGAGCGCTTCGCCGGTTTCCCCGAGCGCGCCTTCTCCTTCTACGAAGGCCTGGGCGCCGACAACAGCAAGGCCTACTGGACCGACCACCGCTCGGCGTACGACGAATGCGTCGCGGCCCCGATGCGGGCGCTGTTGGCGGAGCTGGCGCCGGAGTTCGGCGAGGCGAAGTTCTTCCGGCCGTACCGGGACGTACGGTTCAGCCGGGACAAGACGCCGTACAAGACGCAGGCGGCGGCAGTCGTTCACGGCGACGGCCCGGCCGACGGCGTGTTGTACGTCGCCCTGTCGGCAGACGGGCTCTACCTCGCCGGCGGGTACTACATGACCGCCACCGACCAGGCCCAGCGGCTGCGCGCCGCCGTCGCCGACGACCGCAGCGGGCTGGCCCTGGTCGCCATCCTGGATGCGCTGCGGGCCGACGGCTGGGAGGTCGGCGGCGGCCAGCTCAAGCGGGTGCCCAAGCCGTGGGACGACGCCCACCCGCGGGCCGACCTGCTGCACTTCAAGTCGCTGACCGCCAGCCGCGGCTACCCGCCGGACGAGCTGCTGCCCAGCCCCGCCACGAAGGACCTGGTGGCAGCCGGCTGGCGGCAGCTCGGTCCGCTGAACGCCTGGCTGCGCGACCACGTGGGCCCGTCGCGCAGCGCTCGCTGACCGTCCG
>JADGOU010000182.1 GCA_017882835.1 Frankiaceae bacterium
AGGAAGGACGCGCGCACCGAGTTCGCCGCCAGCTCACGCAGCTGTTCGTCGGTCAGTCCGAGCTCGCGCTGGACGGCGCGGAAGTTGTCCTCGACGTACCCGCCGAAGTACGCCGGGTCGTCGCTGTTGATGGTGACCAGCAGGCCGGCGCGCAGCAGCGCGGGCAGCGGGTGATCGGCAAGCTGGTCCACGCAGCGCAGCCGGACGTTGGACAGCGGGCAGACGGTCAGCGGCACCGCCTCCGCGGCCAGCCGGGCCATCAGTTCCCGGTCCTCGACGCAGCGGATGCCGTGGTCAATCCGCTCGACCCTCAGTACGTCGAGGGCGTCACGGATGAATGCCGGCGGACCCTCCTCGCCGGCATGGGCGACCCGACGCAGCCCAGCCGCCCGCGCCCGGTCGAACACCGGGCGAAACTCCGCCGGCGGGTAGCCGACCTCGGCCGAGTCCAAGCCGATACCGATGATCTTGCCAGCGTGCCGCAGCACGGCACCGAGGGACTCCTGTGCCGCCTGGACGCCGCGGTCCCGCAGGAAGCAGGCGATCAACGCGGTGGAGACGCCGTGCCGGTCGCGGCTTCGGTCCAGGGCGGCCCAGAGCCCGTCGACGACCAGCTCGAGCGGTAAGCCGCGGCTGGTATGCGCCTGCGGGTCGAAGAAGATCTCGGCGTGCCGCACGCCCTGGGCCGCCGCTCGGGTGAGGTAGTCCTCTGCCAGATCGGTGAAGTCCCCGGCCTGCACCAGCACGGCCAACGCCGCGTAGTACAGGTCGAGGAAGGACTGCAGGTCGGTGAACGCGTAGCGGTGGCGCAGGTCCTCGACGTCGGCAAACGGCAGGCGGATGCCGTTGCGCTCGGCCAGGGCGAAGACCAGTTCGGGCTCCAGGGTCCCTTCAATGTGGACGTGCAGTTCCGCCTTGGGCAGTGCCGGCCCGGGCGCGGGCTCCAAAGTCGGCTCCAGTGTCGGCCGCCCGGTTAGGAGATCCCCAGCCACTGGGTGATCGGGTTCAGGGCGAAGTAGATGGCGAACAGGATGGCGACTACCCACACCAGCACGTGCACCTCGCCGGCCCGGCCGCGCACCAGCTTGAACAGCGCATAGGAGATCATGCCGGCGCCGATGCCGTTGGTGATGGAGTAGCTGAACGGCATCAGCACGATGGTCAGGAATGCCGGGATGGCGATGTCCCACTCGTCCCACGGGATGTCCTTCACCTGCTGCATGAGCAGGAAGCCGACGGCCACCAACGCCGGCGACGCCGCCTGGGACGGCACGATCGTGGTCAGCGGAGTGAGGAACAAGGCCACCACGAAGAAAGCGGCCGTGAACACGTTCGCGAGCCCGGTTCGGGCGCCTTCGCCGACGCCGGCCGCGGACTCGATGAAGCAGGTGTTCGATGAGGCCGAGGCGATCCCGCCAGCGCTCGCGGCCAGGCCGTCGATGAACAGCACCCGACCGATGCCGGGCAGCCGACCGGTCCGGTCCAGCAGGCCGGCCTCGTTGGTGACGCCGATGATCGTGCCCATCGCGTCGAAGAAGTCCGAC
The DNA here is from genome assembly GCA_017882835.1 of Frankiaceae bacterium. GTDB lineage: Bacteria > Actinomycetota > Actinomycetes > JADGOU01 > JADGOU01 > JADGOU01. The sequence continues at coordinate 1,545 of JADGOU010000182.1, forward strand.
AGGATCAGCGTGAAGGCGAAGATCACGGCCGTGAGCACGCCGATGTGGGTAACGGCTCCGAACAGGCTGAAGTGGCCGAACAGCCCGAAGTCCGGCTTGCCGACGATGCCTTTGTACTTCGGCGTGGTCAGGCCCCAGGACTTGATGGTCGCCAATGCCTCGATGATCACGGCGAGGATCGTCATGGCGATGATGCTCAGCAGGATGGCGCCCTTCACCCGGCGTACCAGCAGAGCCAGCGTCAGCAGAACGCCGAGGCAGAACACCACCACCGGCCACCCGGTCAACCGACCGGTCAGGCCCAGCTGGACCGGCACGGTGGAGCTGGCGGCATCGGGTATCCGACTGACGAATCCGGAGTCGACGAAGCCGATGAAGGCGATGAACAGCCCGATGCCCACGCTGATGGACTGCTTGAGCGCCATCGGAATGGCATCCATGATCGCCTGTCGGGCACCGGTGGCGACCAGGATGCAGATGCCGAGGCCTTCGATGACGACCAGGCCCATCGCGTCCGGCCAGGACATCTGCGGTGCGAGCTGGAAGGCCACCACGGCGTTGAGCCCGAGGCCCGAGGCGATGGCCAGCGGCAGGTTCCCGCCGACGCCCATGATCAAGGTCATCACCGCGGCGACGAGCGCGGTGGCGGTCGTCAGCTGGCCGACGCTGAGCCTCTGGCCGAACTTGTCGACGCCGCTGCCGAGGATGATCGGGTTCAGGACGACGATGTAGGCCATGGTGAAGAACGTCGCCAGGCCGCCGCGGAACTCCCGCGCCACAGTCGAACCGCGCTCGCTGATCCGGAAGAACCCGTCCAGACCGCCGGGCCCGGTGCCACCCGCGGTCGAGGGGCTTCGCGGCGACGAGCTGGCCGGCTGCAGCACCTCGTGCGTGGGGGGCATCCCGGTTCCTCCTGCCTCTGCAGCCGTCGGCGACGTGCGGCTCGCCCGGGTCCCGGAGACCGACCGGCCCCCCGGTTGCGTGGATAAGGTAGTCGCAGCGCTGTCTTGGTCAAGTCACGGTTTTGGCCAGCGTCGGTACACCGCCGGACCTCGGCATTGGTGCCAATGCCAGCCCCTGCGGCGTCCCGAGCGGAATGGTCACCGTGTGGGCGTAGCCCTCGTTGCGCACAATCACCGAAGGGAAGACTCGCCGCAGGAGCTGCGCTACTGCGGTGTTGTTGGCCAGCACAGTGGCCGTGAAGACCCGCACACCTCGGTCGATGGCCAGGTCAGTGAGCAGGGGGAGCAGAGTCGTGCCCACGCGCCGTCGCTGCCAGGCATCCTCGACCAGGATGGCTATCTCGGCTTGGTCGTCCGCGGCGCCAGTCCAGTCGTACCGGGCCACCGCGACGACCGCCCCGTCGCACATGGCCACCAGGGCCTCTCGCCGAAAGTGATCCACCTCGGCCAGCCATTGCAGCGTTGCCGGCCGCGGCCGCCGGATTGCGGTGAAGAACCGGTTGTACGTCGTCTCCGGAGAACACCTCTGCAGCAGGTCTCCGAGGCGCGGGGCGTCGTCCGGGGTGATGGGCCGAACGGTCAGCGGCGGAACGCTCGATGGCGGGGTCAGCGGGTCTGTGGTCATGCCACCACCGTCGCAAACGCTTGCTACGAGCTAGCAAATTACAGGTAACGTCTGAACGTCGACATCGGTCGCTCGGAGTGCTGGTCAGCGCGGTCAGGTGCACTGCCTCGCTGGCTGGTTCCGGCTCAGCCGACGGCCAGCACGCCGTGCGCGCCGATCTCGGCGTCGGCGATCTGGTGCGTGACGATCGAGTAGTGCCCCGGTTCGGTGGCGACCAGCTCGACGAAGCCGCCCTGCGCGGGTGCCAGGTCGAGCACCTGGGCGCCGCCATGATCGGCGTTGCCAGGCCGCAGCAGGTACGCGCCTTCCTTGAACACCGTGTCGAACTGCGTGCCCACTACATGGAAGGCGCTGGCCCGCTCCGGACCGGCGTTCAGCACCCAGATCCGCACCCGCTGTCCGGGCTCGGCAGTCAGCGGGACCGCGTCGTACTGCCGAACGTAGCCGTTGAAGACCACGGCGTCGGCGGTGCGAGCGCGCAGCTTGGCGTCGTCGGCGGTGCCGTTCGGCGGACCCAGGTAGAGCTCCGACTGAACCAGCGCGAACTCCCGATCCACCGGCGGGAGCCCCGGCGGGTCGATGACGACAGCGCCGTACATGCCGTTGGCGATGTGGTCGAGCATCGGCGCGGTCCCGCAGTGGTACATCCAGGCGCCGGCGAAGCCCGCGGTGAACCGGTAGACCAGCGACTCGCCGGGCTGGATGGTCCGCATCGGCTGGTCCGGGGAGACCGAGCCGGCGTGGAAGTCGATGCTGTGGCCCATCGAGCCGTGGTTGACCAGAGTGACCACGAACGTGTCGCCGACCCGGCCGTGCAGCGTCGGCCCCGGCACGGTGCCGCCGAAGGTCCACATCCGTTGCCGCACGTCCGGCGCCACCTCGATGTCCTTATCGACCACGGGCAGCGTCACGGCGTGCTCGGTGCCAGCGGGTGCCGGCGCCAAGACCGGGTCGTACGGCGTGAAGCCGCCGCCAGGCGTGGCCTTGGGGTCGACGGTGGCGTCCGAGGCGCTGCCGGCCGCCGCTTGGGTGCCGGCACCCGACACATGGATCGCCATCGTCATTCCGGCGGCGCGGTGGCCGGGCACTGTGCACCAGGCGTCGAGGCCGGTCGTCACCACACCCACGGACAGCCGCTGCGACTCGCCCTCGGCCAGCCGCCGGGTCTGCGGCCCGTCGGCCACCTTGAGGTCGTGCCGGCCGCGGTCGCGATTGGTGACGTCGAGAACCAGGTTCGTCCCGGCCGGTACGTCGATGGAGCGCGGCTCGATCGTCATGTCGCCCAGCGACACGGCGACCACTTGGGTGGCGCCGGCGGCCCGGGAAGTGCTCGCGCCGCCGGCGGCAGCCCCGTGGCCGAGGTCACCGACGGCGATCGCGGCCCCCAGCAGCACGATGGCCAGGCCCACTGCCCCGGCTACGACGACCGCTCGGCGGCCCGAGCCGGGGCCGGTACCTGCTGGCGCTGAGGCTGTCGGCGCGGGCGGCGGCGGAGGCGCCTCCGCCGTGACCAACAGGCTGGCGGCAAGCAGCACGAAGGCGCCGAGCGCGGCCACGACCAGCGTCCATCCCAGCGCGGTCAGCCAGGACGGTCCGGACACGGCCAGGCCCAGCACGCCGAGGTTAACCGCGACGATGCGCGGGAGCCATGCCTGCTCCAGCGTGGCTGTGGCCTGCCGGGCGCCGGCGGGTCCGCGGCCGAGCACCACCGGCAGCAGGAAGGTGAGCGCGCCGGTGAGCACCTGGCCGACGAAGCCCACCAGCAGCACCGGCACCAACCGGTCGAGCGGGACGGCCACCGCTTCCACGGCCGGCGCTCGGAGCATGATCACCACGTCCGCCACCACGGCGACCGCCAGCCAGGTGGTGCCCGCGGCCAGCAGCCAGGTCGCGGCGGTGTGCGGGTGCCGCTGGACGGCGGTGCGGACCAGCGGGATCAGCGCGGTGACGAGCCCGGCGGCGTACAGCACCAATCCGGCGGCGGCGCCGAGGGTCGAGCCGGCCAACAGTGCAGCGATGGTGGCGGTGAGGCCAACGACAGTCAGCGCCAGCGTGCGGTGGGCGGCATCCTTGGTGCCTTCGACCATGCGGGTGCGCAGCGCGGTCGGCCAGAGCGTGAACTCGGTGCCGAGCACCGTCAGGGCGACCCAGCCCAGCACGTTGGTGTGCACGTGGGCGGCGTGCAGCCGGCCGTCCCAGACTCCGCGCGCGTGGCCGGTGGCCAGCAGCGTGCCGAACACGATGCCGGCGAGCAGAAAGACCCCCGCGGCCACGTAGAACCGGGTGATGGCGCCGAAGCGCGTCTGCAGCGCCCGGCGCCCGAGCCGGACCAGGCCGGCGAGGTGGACGCCGATGACCGCGGCGACGACGCCGGCACCGGCGGTGGTCAGCACCGGGTGGTCGGTGGCCACCCCGGCGAGTACGGCGAGGATGCCGACGTTGAGCCCCACCAAGCGCAGGCCGACCTGACGCCGAGAGGCAGCCGGCGCCCGCAGCAGCGTGGTGGCGAAGTGCTCGCTCCAGGTCACTATCGCGTTGGTGACCGCGCCGAACAGGAACAGGTGGACGGCAAGCCAGCGCGGAACTGGCAGCGCATCGCGGGCTACGACCGCCAGTGCGCAGGCAGCGAGGTAGGCCAGCACGACCGCGTTTGCCCGGGTGTGCCAGGTGGCCCGCGGGTTGCGCTGCGGCGCCGTACCCAGAGGCACGGAGACCCCGCCGCCGGAGGGCCGGAGCGGTGGGTCGGCGGTTGGGGCGTCGGCGGTTGGGGCGTCGGCGGTTGGGGCGTCGGCGACGCCAACGGTCGGCAGCAGCCGGCGGCCCTCCGGTACGACGTCCGCACTCGCGCCGTTGTCCTGCACCACCCGACCCTCCTGGTCACGTCCGTTGCCTGGCGCACCCGCCCGCCATCCAATCCTCACACGCGCCAATCCTCACAAGCGCCAGCGCCATGAGACCCGCCTCGTTGGGGCTGGTGCGGGTCATTCGCTACCGCATCCTCTACACGGTCGCCGCCGCCGTACCCGCCCCCGCGAAGGTGCGGATGACGGGGGCCGTCCGCCGATTGCACCCACTCCAGTTCTCGATCTGCTCGGCAGAGACACCTGCATCTGTACAAGGGCAGGGCTTACTTGTACAGTTTGCGGCATGGCGACGATGAACAT
>JADGOU010000183.1 GCA_017882835.1 Frankiaceae bacterium
GGCGCGCCGTGGCCGCACCGATGCCAGACGAAGCACCCGTGACGATGACGGTGCTGCCGGTCACGTCCAGAACGTCCATGCCCTCATGCTGGCCGACGGATTGGTTCAGCGCGGCCCCGTCGTGGTCGCCGGGCGATGTTTACCGCGAGCTCGCCCACGGTGTGGCGGCAAGCATGACGCACCGGGATCTTCCATCGCTCGCTTTAGCTGTAGTAGCGACGAGGCACGCTATTCCCTGACCGTGCGCCCGCCGTTCTCGCTGTCAGGGGTTGGGTTGTCGACGGCAACGCGGAGGCGGTCGAGCGTTCGGGTTGACAACCCGGTGCGGACGGCGATGGCTCGGTGGTGAGACCGGTTCGGAGCAGACGGGTGAGAGCCTCGAGCCGGGCGGCGCGTTCGCCGACCCCGCGTTCGCGGACGGTGACGTCGGCGGGCAGGTACTGCGCGGTCGGTAAGTCGGTCGGCTTTGGGGTGCGCTCATCTGCTGTGGCGGCGCGGACGGCGGCGGATGACGTGGGCGACCACAGATCGACACGGCGGCTCCGGTACGGCAGTTCGGCGACTGGCGTCCCCGCTGGGATACGCGGAGCTGGACCCGTTGACCACGTCCTCGACCGGTACCGGCCAGGCCTCGACCAGCCAGTCGAGAAGCCCAGCCAGCTCGCGTCGGTTGTCCGAGATCCTCAGCCCGCTGTTGTGCCGGACCCAGACGGAGCAGCAGCCGAGGTCGCTCTCGAGCAGCGTGCCGCAGGTGACGCGGGGGATCACCGTGGTGGCGGGCGGCGTGGTAGCGCCACGCGTTCGCGGTCTCGACCGGACCGTGCCGGACCACGACCAGCCGCGGTCGGGCGTCCGCAGAGGCGCCCCGCAGCGCGTCCGGGTCGGCGGCGAGAGCCGACGTGGCGACCGCGGCCGCCGGCCGCGCCGGTGTCTTCACCGCCCGCAGCCGGTAGGAATGGCGGATGCGGGTGGGCCTGGTCGTCGAGCAGTGCCTGGCACCGGTGCCCGGCGGCACCGGGCGGTACGCCTATGAGGTCGCCGCGGCGCTGGCCCGGTCGGCGCCGCCGGGCTCGACGGTCACCGGCTGGTCGGCTTGGCACCGGCACCCGGGCGCCGCCGTCGTACCGGGGGTTCGCGGTCCGAGACGGCTGCCGCTGGGTCGGCGGACGCTGACGGCGGCCTGGGAGCGCGGCGTCGGGCCGGCGCCTCGCACGGTCGACCTGGTGCACGCGCCGACGCTGCTCTTTCCGCCCCGGCGCTGGCGACCGCTGGTGGTGACGATGCACGACACCGTCCCATGGACGCATCCGGAGACGCTCACCGCGCGCGGGGTGGCCTGGCACCGGGCGGCCGCCGCGCGGGCGGCCCGGGAAGCCGACCTGGTCGTCGTACCGACCGAGGCGGTGGCGACCGAGCTGGCCGAGCTGCTGCCGCTGCGGGCACGGCCGCTGGTCGTCGGGGAAGGCGTCTCGGCCGGACTGGTCGTCCCGCCCGATGCCGACCAGCGAGCGGCGCGGCTGCGGTTGCCGACCGGGGGTTACCTGGCGACGTTGGCCACGTTGGAGCCGCGTAAGGGTCTGGACGTGGCGATCGCCGCCCTGGCCCGGCCGGGGGCGCCGGCGCTGCCGCTGCTGGTGGCCGGCCAACCGGGTTGGGGCGGTCTGGATCTGCCGGGTGCGGCGGCCGCCCGCGGCCTGGCCCCGGACCGGCTCCGGTTGCTCGGCCGGCTTGACGACGCCGACCTGGCCGTGCTGCTGTCCCGAGCCATTGCGGTGGTGCTGCCGTCGCGCGCCGAGGGGTTCGGGCTGCCGCTGCTGGAGGCCATGTCGCTGGGGACGCCGACCGTGATCGCCGACGCCCCGGCGCTGGTGGAGGTCGCCGGCGGCGCCGCCCTGGTGGTGCCGCGCGAAGATGCCGCCGCGCTGGCGGCCGCGCTGGGCCGCCTCGCCGCGGATGCTTCGCTGCGCGGCGGGCTGGCCGCCGCCGGTCGTCGGCGGGCCGCGGCATACTCCTGGGACGACGCTGCCCGTCGGCTCTGGACGGCGTACGCCGAGCTCCTCGCTCCTTGAGTGAGCTGGGCGCGCCAGCGACTGCGCGCCGCCGGCTGCGGCGTTACGCTTCGAGGGCTCGCACTTGTCCTTGGAAGGAGCCCGCGCTGTCCGGCAAGGCTGAGCCCCGCGTCCTGGTTGACGCCACGGCGGTGCCGGCCGATCGCGGCGGCGTCGGCCGCTACGTCGACGGTCTGATCGCCGCCCTCGACAGTGCCGATGCCGACATTGCCGTCGTCTGCCAGCGGGCGGACGCCGAGCGCTACAGCCGGATCGCCCCGGCCGCTCGGGTCGTCCCCGGCCCGGCCGCCATCGCGCACCGGCCCGCCCGGCTGGCCTGGGAACAGACCGGCCTGCCGCTGGTCGCCCACCAGGTCGAGGCCGACGTCGTGCACTCCCCGCACTACACCATGCCGCTGCGGGCTGGCCGCCCGGTGCTGGTCACGCTGCACGACGCGACCTTCTTCACCGAGCCGGACCTGCACACCTCGGTCAAGGGCACGTTCTTCCGGTCAGCGACCAGAACGTCACTGCGGCGGGCCACCCGGTGCATCGTGCCGTCCAAGGCGACTCGGGACGAGCTGGTCCGGGTGCTGGACGCCGACCCGACGCTGCTGGATGTCGCCTACCACGGGGTCGACCAGCAGACGTTCCGGCCGCCGACGGACGCGGAGCGGCTGCGGGTGCAGTCCCGACTCGGTCTGCACGGGACGTCGTACGTCGCCTTTCTCGGCATGTTGGAACCGCGCAAGAACGTGCCCAACCTCATCCGGGGCTGGGTGGAGGCCGTGCATGGGCGCGACGAGCCGCCGGCGCTGGTGCTCGCGGGCGGCTCCGGTTGGGATGACTCGGTCGATGCCGCGATCGCCGCCGTACCGTCGCACTTGCGGGTGCTGCGTCCGGGCTACCTGCGTTTCGCCGATCTGCCCGGTTTCCTCGGCGGCGCGATGGTGGTTGCCTACCCCAGCCACGGCGAGGGCTTCGGGCTGCCGGTGCTGGAGGCGATGGCGTGTGGCGCCCCGGTGCTGACCACCTTCCGGCTGTCGCTGCCGGAGGTCGGCGGCGACGCGGTCGCCTACACCCAGCCCGACGTCGGCTCCATCGCCCGGGACCTGTCCGCGCTGCTCGACGATGCCGAGCGGCGCCGCAGCCTGGGGGAGGCCGCGCTGTTGCGATCACACGAGTTCACCTGGGCGGCCAGCGCCGAGGCGCACCTCACCAGCTACGCCCGCGCCTACGCGACCCGGTGACTTCCGCGGCCACTGCGCCGGCGGCCGCCAGTGCCGCCGCGGGGCAGACCGCCACGATCCGGGTGGTCGTCGTCACCTACTCACCCGGACGCACCCTCGACGTCTTCCTGGAGTCGCTGGCTGCGGCAACGACCCGCCCGGTGGACCTGGTTCTGGCCGACAACGGCTCGACTGACGGCGCGCCGGAGCGGGCCGCTGACGGCCGCCCGGGCGTCGCGCTGCACCGCATCGGCGGCAACGTCGGCTACGGCCGGGCAGCCAACTACGGGGCGAGCGGCGCGACGGGGGAGTGGCTGGTCGTTGCCAACCCGGACATCGAGTGGGCCGCCGGTGCCCTGGACACGCTGCTGACCGCCGCCGAGCGCTGGCCGCGCGCCGGAGCGCTCGGCCCGGCCATCCGGACGCCGGAGGGGGCGCTCTACCCGTCGGCGCGGGCGTTCCCGTCGCTGGCCCGCGGCCTTGGGCACGCCGCGTTCGGTTGGTGGTGGCCGGCGAACCCGTGGACGGCCGCCTACCGGCGCGAGCGCGGTACGCCGGTCGAGGGGCCGGCCGGCTGGCTGTCCGGCTCCTGCATGCTATTGCGCCGGGAGGCGTTCGACGCCGTCGGCGGCTTTGACCCGGCGTACTTCATGTACTGCGAGGACATGGACCTGTGCCGCCGGCTGGCCGGGGCCGGCTGGCTCAACGTCTACGTGCCCGCCGCCGTGGTGACCCACCTGGGCGGCCACGCCACCCGGCGCGACGCTATCCGGATGCTGGCCGAGCACCATCGCAGCCTGTACCGCTACCTGTCCCGGCAGTACGCCGGGCCGCGGTTCGCGCTGCTGCGGGTCGGGCTCGCGGTCGGGCTGGCGCTGCGCTACCTGCTTGCCCGGGCGGTCGCCGCCGTAGCCGAGGGCGCCGCCCCGACCCGGTCGGCCGCCGTGCTGGACGCTGCGGCCGGCCGGCCGGGCTCGGGATAGCCGCGTGGACGCGATCGTGCTCGTCGGCGGCCAGGGCACCCGGCTGCGCCCGCTCACCGTGACCACGCCGAAGCCGATGCTGCCGGCGGCCGGGGTGCCATTCCTGACCCACTTGCTGTGCCGCCTTTGCGACGCCGGGGTCGACCATGTCGTGCTCTCCACGTCGTACCGGCCGGAGGTCTTCACCGCGCACTTCGGCGACGGCGCGGCGCTCGGGCTGGAGCTCGACTACGTCACCGAAGAGGTGCCATTGGGGACCGGCGGCGGCATCCGCAACGTCGTCGACCGGCTGCGCGCGGGCCCGGACGAGCCGGTCGTGGTCACCAACGGGGACGTTCTGACCGGCCTGGACCTGCGGGAGCTGGTCGCCGTGCACCGAGGCGGCGGTGCGGACGTCACGCTGTGCCTGTCCCGGGTCCAGGACCCGCGCGCATTCGGGTTGGTGCCGACCGACTCCACCGGCCGGGTAACCGCGTTCTTGGAGAAGCCGCAGACGTCGGCGGAGATCGTGACCGACCAGATCAACGCCGGCTGCTACGTGTTCGCTCGGTCGGTGATCGACCGGATCCCAGCCGGCCGGCCGGTGTCGGTGGAGCGGGAGACCTTTCCCGGGCTGCTGCAGGGCGGCGCCACTGTGCTCGGACACGTCGACGACGGTTACTGGCTGGACCTCGGTACGCCGACCGCCTTCGTCACGGGCTGTCGCGACCTGGTGCTCGGCCGCGCGCCGTCCTCCGCGCTGCCCGGGCCGACGGGAGAGGCGCTGGTGCTGTCGGGGGCCTCCGTGGCTGCCGGTGCGGTGCTCGCTGGCGGTACGACGGTGGGCGCCGGCGCCGTGGTCGGCTCCGGTGCGCGGCTGGACGGCACGGTCCTTTTCGACGAGGCGGTCGTCGAAGGAGGGGCGGTGGTCCGGCGCTCCGTGATGGGGCGAGGCGCGTCCGTGGGCGCCGGCACCGTGCTGTCCGGCGTCGTCCTCGGCGACGGGGTGTCCGTCGGCGCCGGCAACGAGCTGCTCGACGGCGTCCGGGTGTGGCCGGGCGCGCAGATCGCCGACGGGGCGGTGCGGTTCTCCCCGGACCGCTGAGATGCGTGGCCGGAACTGGGCCGACGGCCGGCCCGTCGACGTGGAGCGGACGTTGGCCCCGCTGCGCCGTGGCGCCGGCGATCCGACGTACGCCGTAGATCCAGCCGGAGCGGTGTGGCGGACGGCCAGGACGCCGGACGGTCCGGGCACGCTCCGGCTGGTCGTGGCAGCAGGGCGGGTGGAGGCCGCCGCCTGGGGTTCGGGGGCGACGTGGCTGCTGGATCGGCTGCCCGAGCTGCTCGGCGGCGGCGACGACCCGACCGGCTTCACCCCGCCGGTCGGCCCGGTCCGGGACACCGCCCGGCGCCATCCCGGGCTGCGGGTGGCCCGGACCGGCCTGGTGTTCGAGGCGCTGGTGCCGGCGGTGCTTGAGCAGAAGGTGACCGGGAAGGAGGCGTGGCGGTCGTGGCGGGAGCTGCTGCGCCGCTTCGGCGAACCCGCTCCCGGTCCGACGCCGGCCGGGCTGCGGGTCTGCCCGCCGCCCGCGGTCTGGGCCGCGGTCCCGTCGTGGGAGTGGCACCTGGCCGGAGTCGATGGCAAGCGGGCCGGCACGATCCTTGCTGCCGCGCTGGTTGCCGGCCGGCTGGAGGAGGGGGTTGAGCTCGCGCCAGCGGCGGCGCAGCGACGGTTGCGCGCCGTACCGGGCGTCGGTGCCTGGACCGCGGCGGAGGTCGCCCAGCGGGCGTTCGGCGACGCGGACGCGGTGTCCGTGGGCGACTTCCACCTGCCCGGCCTGGTGGGCTGGGCGCTCGCCGGCCGGGTCGTCGACGACGCCGGGATGCTCGTCCTGCTCGCGCCGTACCGTCCGCACCGCTACCGGCTGGTGCGGCTGATCGAGCTCAGCGGCGTGCGGGTGCCGCGACGGGGACCGCGGCTGCCGGTGCGCGACTACCGGCGGATCTGACCCGGCGCGCCCTTCGTGCGCAGAGATCTCAGCCC
>JADGOU010000184.1 GCA_017882835.1 Frankiaceae bacterium
CGACCGGCAAGGAGATCGGCTCCTACCAGGCGGCACTGGCGGCGGAGGAGCCCGGCTACCCGTGGCCCGACCTGAACGAGCAGGCCGCGGCCGCGATGTGTTACACCAGCGGCACCACCGGAAACCCCAAGGGGGTCGTCTACTCCCATCGCTCGACCTGGCTGCACTCGGTCGCGACCTGCATGGGCAACATCTTCGGCCTGACCGAACGGGACCGGGCGCTGCCCGTCGTACCGATGTTCCATGCCAACGCCTGGGGCCTGCCCTATGCCGCCTGGATCGCCGGGGCCGACCTGGTGCTGCCGGACCGGTGGCTGCAGGCGGAGCCGCTGACCCGGTTGATCACGGGCGAAGCGGTGACGTTCGCCGCCGGCGTGCCGACGGTCTGGAACGACGTACTGAACTACGGCAAGAACAACGACGTGGACCTGTCGTCGCTGCGGCTGGTGATCGGCGGCGGGTCGGCGGTGCCGCGGGCGCTGATGGAGCGCTGGGCCGAGCGCTTCGGCGTCACCATGCTGCAGGCCTGGGGGATGACCGAGACGTCCCCGCTGGCTTCGGTCAGTCGCCGGCCCAAGACGGCGCCGGAGGCCGAGGAGTGGACCTGGCGGGCGAAGACCGGCCGGGTGGTCGCCGGCGTCGAGGCGCGCATCGTCGACGACGGCAGCCAGGTGCTGCCCTGCGACGGCGAGGCGGTCGGGGAGTTCGAGGTGCGCGGGCCGTGGATCACCGCGTCGTACCACCTGGACCCGGACCCGGGGAAGTTCCACGATGGCTGGCTGCGTACCGGCGACGTCGGCACCTTCGACGACCGCGGCTTCATGCAGATCACCGATCGGTCCAAGGACGTGATCAAGTCAGGTGGGGAGTGGATCAGCTCGGTCGAGCTGGAGAACGAGCTGATGGGCCACCCGGACATCCTGGAGGCCGCGGTGGTGGGGGTGCCCGACGACCGTTGGCAGGAGCGGCCGCTGGCCTGCGTAGTGCCGCACGAGGGAGCCGACATCGACGCCGGCACGCTGGCGGTCTATCTCGGGGACAAGGTGGCCAGCTGGTGGGTGCCGGAGCGGTGGGCCGTGATCGAGGCGGTACCGCGGACCAGCGTGGGCAAGTTCGACAAGAAGGTGCTGCGGGCTCGGTACGCCGACGGTGAGCTGCCGGTGGAGCAGCTGGCTCCGCCCACCGCCGCCGGCTGAGCCTCGGGGCCGTAACGATCGACCGGCCGCCGCCCGTCATGCTGGCGGTATGCACCCCGTTGTTGGGTCGACCCTGGCCGCCCACGCCGGTCTCATGATCCCCGTTGTCGCCGCCGACCTGGCCCCGTCTCGCCACGTCTCGTTCTCCCGGGCGGACTGGGCCGGGCTGCGGGCCGCCACCCCATTGACGCTGGGGGAGGCCGACCTCGCCACCTTGCAGGGGATCAACGAGCGGCTCGACCTGCATGAGGTGGTGGAGGTCTACCTGCCGTTGTCCAGGCTGCTCAACCTGCGGGTGGCGGCAATGCAGCGGCTGCACGCGGCCACCGCCGCCTTCCTCGGCACCGACGCCGTGGATGCGCCGTTCGTGCTGGGCATCGCCGGCAGCGTCGCCGTGGGCAAGAGCACGACGGCCCGCATCCTGCAGGCGCTGCTGTCGCGCTGGCCGGACCACCGTACCGTCGACCTGGTCACCACCGATGGGTTCCTCTACCCAAACGCCGAGCTCGAGCGGCGCGGGCTGCTGACTCGCAAGGGCTTCCCGGAGTCCTACGACCAGCGCCGGCTGGTGCGGTTCGTGGCCGACGTCAAGACGGGGCAGGAGAGGGTGGTCGCGCCGGTCTACTCCCACCGGGCCTACGACGTGCTGTCCGACCGGGTGCACGTCGTCCACCGGCCCGACATCGTCATCGTCGAGGGCCTGAACGTGCTGCAGACCGGCGGTCGGCTGCAGGTCTCGGACTTCTTCGACTTCTCCATCTACGTCGACGCCGCCGAGGCCGACATCGAGCGTTGGTACGTCGAGCGCTTCCAGCTACTGCGCGAGACCGTGTTCCAAGATCCCGCGTCGTACTTCCACCGCTATGCCGGACTCACGCCCGAGCAGGCTGCCGAGACGGCGCACGGCATCTGGTCGAGCATCAACGAGGTCAACCTGCGGGAGAACATCGCGCCCACCCGCGATCGCGGGCACCTGGTGTTGGGCAAGGGTCCCGACCACCGGGTTCGGGAGGTTCGGCTACGCCCGCTGTGATTCTGCTGTGATTCTGCTGTGATTCTGTAAGATGTAAGCGCACCGCCCGGAACTCACCGCCCGGCGCCCGGCAATCACCGCTCACCGCGCCCTCACCGCCCGAACTGACCAGCAGGTCGGTCATGGCCTCGGCCGGCCGCGGGGTGGCGTAGTGAAAGCCCTGGCCGTAGGGGCAGCCGATTTTGTCCAGCACGGCGGACTGGGCCGGGGTCTCGACCCCTTCGGCGATCGCGTCGATGGACAGCGTCCTGCTCAGCTGCACGATCGCTTCAACGAGGTTGGCCCGCAGGCCGGGTCGCTGGCCGCTGCCGAGGTCGGCGACGAAGCTACGGTCGATCTTCACAAAGCTGATCGGGAAGTCCTGCAGGTGGCTGAGCGAGCAGTAGCCGGTGCCGAAGTCGTCCATCCCGACCCTCATGTCGCGGGCGACCACTGCGTCGAGGTCGGTGGAGATCGCGTCGCTCTTGCGCAGCAGCACGCTCTCGGTGAGCTCGAGGCGCAGGGTGCCCGGCGCCACATCCGCGAGCTCGGGGCTGCGAGTGAGCACCTCCCGTAGCCCGGGGTTGCCGAGCTGCTTGCCGGAGACGTTGACCGATGCCCACAGCGACGGCCAGCCCTGCCGTTGCCAGCGCCGCAGCTGCCGCGCGGCCTCGAGCAACACCCACTCACCGATCTTGATGATGCTGCCGTTGTCCGCGGCCACCTCGAGGAACTCAGCCGGGGCGAGCAAGCCCCGAACCGGGTGCTGCCAGCGCAGTAGTGCCTCGACGCCGGCGATCGTGGTCTCGGGCAGCCGGACGATGGGTTGGTAGTACAAGAGGAACTGTTCGGTGGCCAGCGCGCGCTCGAGTTCGTGCTCCAGACGCACCCGGTGCTGCACCTGCTTCTGCATCACCTCGTCGAAGATCTCCCAGCGGTTGCGTCCGCGGTTCTTTGCCCGGTACATGGCGACGTCAGCGTTGCGGACCAGCGTGCTGGGCTCCGTGCTGGTGACATCCGATCCGGTGACCGTGGCGATGCCGATGCTCATAGTGACAGTCACCGGTCCCGCCGGCAGTTGCACCGGGGCGTCGACCGTGCGGACAATCCGCTCGCACAGGTCACCAACGTCGTCGACCGAAACCAAGTCGGTGCAGAGCACGAACTCGTCGCCGCCGATCCGGGCCAGCGTGTCACTGGAGCGCAGGATGACGGCGAGCCGCCGCGCCAACTGCTGGAGCAGCTTGTCGCCGGCGTCGTGCCCAAACCGGTCGTTGACGTCTTTGAACCGGTCCAGGTCGCAGAAGAACACAGCTACGGTGCCACCAGAGCGCTGGGCGCGGGCCAGCGCCAGCCCGATGTGGTCGTTGAGCAGCCGCCGGTTGGCCAGCCCGGTCAGCGGGTCGTGCAGCGCCCGAAACGTCAGCTGCTCGTCCGTCTGGCGGCGTTCGGTGACGTCCCGGACGTTGGTCACGATGCCGTTGATCGCGGCTGCGTCCATGCAGTTGGTGTCGATGGCCTCCACCCAGCGCCACTGTCCTGACCGGTGGCGCATCCGCAGTTCCACGGCCGGCTGCGGAGCGCAGTCCTGGGGCAGACGCGCCAGCCGGTCGTCCCGCAGTGCCAGGTCGTCGGGATGGAGCAGATCTCGCTCTCGAGTGCCGACCAGCTCGACCGGCTCGTAGCCGAGCACGTGCTCGACCCCCGGGCTGCAGTAGGTGAGAACGCCAGAGTTGTCCGTGACCAGGATTGCGTCCCGGGAGCTGTACACCAGGGTCCGAAACCGTTCTTCGCTGGCCTGTAGGACGCGCTCGGTCTGCTTGCGCGCGCTGATGTCGTGGTTGATGCCATACGCATGCGGCTCGCCGTCGATGTCCACCAGCTCCGCACTGATTTCGACATCCCGAGTTTCGCCGGTACGGGTCTGCAGCTGCGCCTCGGGGCACGTGTGCGGGCGTCCGGCGAGCAGCTCTGCCGTTACCTCGCGGCGTTCGGCGGCCGTGGGCCACAGGCCGATGGTCGCGGCGTCGTGACCGACCAGATCGCTCTCGGTATAGCCCAGCAGACGGCAGAAGGCTTCGTTGACCAGCACGATCTGATGATCGCGTAGCCGGGTCACCACGCACCCATCGGGCGCGTGATCGAACAGCGTCCGCAGTAACTCGGCCCGCGGTGGCTCGGCCACCGGCGACCTCCCCGATCGGTTGTGATGCCTTTCGATTACTATCCGTCGCCACTACACCACGAACCGTAGTCATACAGCAACATCAGCGGCGCGGGCCGGTTGCTCCCGCAGCCCAATCTGGTCATGCAGCCGGCGCAGCGGTCCCGGTGCCCACCAGTTGCGGTCGCCGAGCAGCGTCATGGTCGCCGGCACCAGCAGGCACCGCACCAGCGTGGCGTCGACCAGCACGGCCAGCGCCAGCGCCAGCCCCATCTGCTTGATGCCCAGCATCTTGCCGGCGCCGAACCCGGCGAAGACGATCACGACCAGCAGGGCAGCGGAGGTGATGATGCGCCCGCTGCGCTGCAGGCCGAGTACGACGGCCCGGTCGTTGGGCAGCCCCGCGTCGTACAACTCCTTGACCCGGGCCAGCAGGAACACCTCATAGTCCATCGACAGCCCGAAGGCGAACACGAACACGATCACCGGCACCCAGGTCTCCAGCGCACCCGGGGAGTCGAAGCCGAGCAGGCCGGAGAGGTGGCCGTCCTGGAAGACCAGCACCAGCGCGCCGAAGGAGGCGCCGAGCGAGAGCACGTTCATTACCAGCGCCTTGACCGGCACCAGCACCGAGCCGGTCATCAGGAACAGCAGGACGAAGGTCACGGCGGCGATGAAGCCCAGCGCCCACGGCATCCGGGCGGCGATCTCGCCCTTGAAGTCGACCAGGAAGGCGGCATCGCCGGTGACGTACGTCGGGACGCCGGCGCTCGTGGCGCGCAGCTCGGTCACCAGGCGCTGCGCCGTCGGACCTTGGCTTGCGCCGGTGGGGACCACGTCGAGGGAGGCGACGCCCGGCCCGCGCTGCTGCGGCGTGCCGACCTGGGCGACTCCCGGAAGGGCCGCGACTTGGCGGGCGTAGGCCGTCAGCGCGATGGCGTCGCTGCGGGCGACAACGGTCACCGGCTCGGTGCCGCTGCCCGGGAACCGGGCGGCCACCACGTCGGCCACCTGCCGGCTCTGGAAGGACGCGGGCAGCAGGTTGACGCCGCCGTTCTCGTAGCGGGCATGCAGGAACGGGGCGCCGGCCAGCAGCAGCAGCGCGGCCACTCCGGTCCCGACCAGCCAGCGCCGTCCCTGCACGCCGCGGGCCAGCCGGGCGAAGAAGCCGTCGTCGGGGACCGGCTCGGACGGGACCCGGATGCCTCGGCCGAACAGGCCGAGCAGCGCCGGCACCAGGGTGAGCCCGGCGATCAACGCGATCAGTACGACGCTGACGCCGGCCGCCGCGATGGCGCGGTAGATCGGGCTGTCGAACAGGAACAGTCCGGACAGCGAGGTCGCGACCGTCAACGCGGAGAAGGTGATCGTGCGTCCGGCCGTGGCTGACGTCCGCTCCACCGCGGCGGCCGGGTCCAGGCCGGCGCCGCGCTCCTCCCGGTACCGGCTGACGATCAGCAGCGCGTAGTCGATGGACAGCCCGAGGCCGAGCACTGTCGTCACCGGTACGACGTTGGAGTCCAGGTCGACCAGGTAGGAGAAGCCGAGCAGGGACAGCAGCGCGCCGGCCACCGAGGCGATGGCGCCGAGGAACGGGATGCCGGCCGCGACAAAGCCGCCGAAGATGACGATCATGACTACGAGGGTGATCGGCAGCGCGACGTACTCGCCGAGGGAGGTGTCGCGTTGCACCTGTTGGTTGATCTCCTGGTTGAGTAGCAGGTTGCCGCCGAAGCGCACGGTCGCGCCCGGGGCCGCGGTCGGGATCTGGCGCAGCGCTTGCTCCACCCTGTCGACGGCGCCGTTCTCGGCCGCCGTGGACAGGTCCTTGCGCAGGTCGACCGCGATCAGGCTGGCGCGGCCGTCGGTAGCGCGCAGGTCGGG
>JADGOU010000185.1 GCA_017882835.1 Frankiaceae bacterium
GGCCAGCGACGGCCATCGGGGTCAGACTTGTGCGACGGAATGAGCCGCCGGCGACTCGTCCGGTCGCACAACTTCGCCGGGGGGAGGGGGAGTGGGAAGGGGGGAGTGGGAGTCCTCAGTGCTGCGATGGCCTTGCCGCGCGTCAGCACCGTCGCCAGGTTCTGGGGAGGGCTGCGCCGACCTTGTCGGCGAGCTGGGCCAGTTCGGTGCACTGGGGGCGGCGACAATCAGCGAATGCCAAGCCTTGCCGCCGGCGATCGTCGAGCCTCCCGGCTGATTGCGCTCGGGCTCTACGTCGTACCGGTGATCGTGGCCGCCGCCGTGCTGGTGGTGGGCCACCTGTGGCAGCTGGCGCTTGCCTTATTGGCGGTCGAGGGCACCGTCGCTGGGCTGACCGCCCTGGCGACCAGGCGGTCGGTCGCGGCCGACGCGAGACCCGGTTCGGGTCCAGACCCGGGTCGGCGAGCAACTGGCCCCGGCGGGGGACTGGGTGCCACCGCCGGTCCGCGATCTCCGTGGCTGGTGATCGGAGCCATGTTCGGAGTCGTCGCCCTGCTGGCGTTGCTGGCCACGCTCGCCTCCCGGTTGGGGTAGGCGATCGGGGTAGAGCAGGCCACCAGCCGGCGTAGGGTGCCTGACCAGGACAGGGGGTCGGCATGTCGGTGGTCTGCGCGGTGCGCTTCCAGCGATATGGCCGGCTGTACTACCTCGACGCCGGGCGGCACCGCCCCGCCGTCGGCGACCACGTGCTCGTGCCGACCGATGACGGCCCCGAGGTGGCGCAGTGTGTCTGGCCGCCACAGGAGGTGGCGGGCGACATCGGCGGACTGCCGGAGCTGCTCGGCTTGGCCACCGAGGCCGAGCTGGCTCGCGACCAGCGCAACCGCCGCCGCCGCGCGCAGGCCAAGGTGGCCGCCCGTCGGCTGGTGCACGCCCACCAGCTGCCGATGAAGGTGGTCGCAGTGGACTACCTCGATCGTGACAACAGGTTCGTCGTCTACTTCTCGGCTCCCGGCCGGGTCGACTTCCGCGCGTTGGTCCGCGACCTGGCCCGAACCCTGAGCGCGCGAGTCGATCTGCGTCAGGTCGGGGCGCGCGACGAGGCCCGGGTGCAGGGCGGCATCGGTCCGTGCGGCCGGGACCTGTGCTGCGCCACGCTGCTGCGCGACTTCGAGCCGGTCGCCGTCCGGATGGCCAAGGACCAGGACCTGCCGCTGAACCCCTTGCAGATCTCCGGGGCCTGTGGGCGCCTGCTGTGCTGCCTGCGCTACGAGCACCCGCTCTACCAAGCGTTCCGGCAGCGGGCGCCGAAGATCGGGACGGCCGTGGAGTCCCCGGAGGGTGCGGGCACGGTTGTCGGCCACGACGTCCCCGCCGACACCGTGGTCGTCCGGTTGTCCTCGGGCGTCCGGTGCGCCTGCGCTCGGGCGAGCGTGTGCTCCGCCCGTCCCAACGCCGGTTAGCCCGATTGCCGATGCTTGCTGGGCCGGAGAACCCCCGCAAGCACCGGGTGACGGTCTAGTCTGCGGCGTCGCGCCATTCGGCCTCGCCGTCGGGTTTCGGGACGTTCAGCCCTTACGACCTGACGCGGACGTCGGGAATGGTGAGGGTGGAGACAGGTCCGGGCCGAGACCGCCCGGCGGACTGCGAAGCGGGAGAAGGCATGACGGTAGGACTGGACGTCGACACGCTCAAAATGACGATGCAGGCGATCGATGAGTTTGCCGAGCGCTATCTGCCCAATGAACGGTTGCTCGAGCTCGACCACGAGGACCGGTGCCCGGAAGAGACAGTTCGCCAGATGTGCGGCGAGGAGCTCGGCGTCCAGATGGTGTTCATCCCCGAGGAGTTCAGCGGGATGGGCGGCGGGGCGTTCGACGTCTACCGGGTGTGCGAGCACATCGCCGGCATCGACCTCGGCGTGGCTACCAGCGTGCTCGCGACCCAGCTCGGCAGTGACCCGATCGTGGTCGGTGCGACCGACGCGCAGAAGAAGAAGTGGCTGACCCGGATCGCCGAGGACGGCATCCTGTTCGCCTACGGCGCCACCGAGCCGGAGGCCGGCAGTGACCTCGGCGCGCTGAAGACCACCGCAACGCCGGTCGAGCAGGACGGTCAGATCGTCGGCTACAAGATCAACGGCCGCAAGCAGTGGATCTCCAACGGCGCCATCGCCGACGCCTGGACGATCCTGGCCAACACCGCCGCTGGCCCCACCTGGTTCGTCCTGGGCAAGGAGAACGGCGAGATGCTCAAGGGCTTCTCGGCCGCTAAGCCCGAGGACAAGCACGGCATCCGGCTGTCCAACACCTCTGCGCTGTTCCTCGACGACGTCTACGTCGACGCCTCCGAGCTGATCGGCGGGGTAGAGGGCCAGGGCCTGTGGCAGGCCCAGCAGGTCTTCGGCTACACCCGGTTGATGGTCGCGGCCTTCGGCCTCGGCGGTGGCTGGTCGGCCATGAAGCGGGCCATCCAATACTCGACCGAACGCGTGGTCGCCGGCAGCCCGTTGTCGATGAAGCAGGGCTACACCCACAAGCTGATCGTCCCGCACGTGGCCCGGCTCGAGGCCGCCCGGTCCCACATCGAAGAGGTGGCGACCCGCCTCGACGCCGACCCGCACGCGGGGTTGAACACCGAGGGCGCGATCTCGAAGTACATGGCCACCGAAGCCGGCAACGACGCGGCCGAGGCGAGCATCCAGGCCTTCGGCGGTTACGGCTACACCCGTGAGTACATGGTCGAGAAGGTCAAGCGCGACGTCCGGATCACCACGATCTACGAGGGCACCTCGGAGATCATGGAGATGACGATCGCGCGGGATCGGTGGCAGGAGCACCTCAAGACCCGCGGCGCCTACTACCACCAGCTAGCCGGTGAGATGGAGTCGCTGGCTGCCGCGACCCCCGGCGTCGGTGCCGACGTCGCCGCGCTCGGCCTGCACGCCTTGGCCGAGTTGTTCGAGGTCTTCCGGGCGCAGCGGCTGACCCGACACCAGCACATCCTGTTCCGGATGGGCGAGTTGATCGCGTACGCCGAGACCGCGGCCTCATTCGCCAAGCGAGCAGGGCGGGCCAAGAGCGGCCAGGTGCACCCGAAGTCCGACGACCGCTTCACCGCCGACGGCCTGGCCGCGGTCAGCCGCGTGTTCGTCCGCGAGGCGGCGCGCAAGGTTGTCAACGACGGCCTGGCCTACGTCCGCGGAGCGAACGGCGCCAACGACGCCCAGCTCGACACGCTGAGCCAGGCCATGCGCTTACCCCAGATCCAGCGCGCCCAGAGCGGCTTGATCGCCGACATGGACGCCGTCGCCGACGCCATCTACGGCCGCACCACCGCCCGCTAGGGCAGCGGCAGCCTCGAGGAGATCACAGAAGCCATGATCGACACCGCAGACCGCGCCATCGCCATCGTGGGGCTCGAGGCCGTCATGCCCGGCGCTCGCGACGGCGCCACCTTCTGGCAGAACATCAAGAACAAGGTCTACAGCATCAGCGAGGTCCAGCCCGACCGCTGGGACCCGGCCCTGTACTACGACGCCGACATCGCCGCACCGGACAAGTGCTACACCAAGCTCGGCGGCTGGGTGCGGGACTTCGAGTGGGAGCCGATGAAGTGGCGGCTGCCCATCCCGCCGAAGGTCAGCGAGCAGCTCGACGACGGCCAGAGGTGGTCGGTCGCGCTGTCCCGTGGCGCGCTGATGCAGGCCGGCTGGCCGAAGTGGAACGTCGACGACGAGCGGGTGGCCGTCATCCTTGGCAACGCCATCGGCGGCGAGAAGCATTACTCGACCAGCATGCGGATCCAGTTCCCGGAGTTCGCCCGTGAGCTGCGCAACGCCCCCAGCTTCCAGGCGGTGCCGGAGAACATCCGCGAGCAGATCATCGCCGAGGCGCACAAGTCGTTCGTGGCGCTGACCCCGGGCATCACCGAGGACACGATGCCGGGCGAGCTGGCGAACATCATCGCCGGCCGGGTCGCCAACCTGTTCAACTTCCGCGGGCCCAACTTCACCACCGACGCGGCCTGCGCGTCGGGCCTGGCGGCGATCAACTCCGCCATGTTCGGCCTGGCCAACCACGAGTTCGACGTGGCCGTCACCGGTGGCGTCGACCGCAACATGGGGATCGCCGCCTTCGTCAAGTTCTGCAAGATCGGCGCGCTGTCCGCGACCGGCACGCGACCGTTTGACGCCGGTGCGGACGGCTTCGTGATGGGCGAGGGCGCATCGATCTTCATCATGAAGCGACTGGCCGACGCCGAGCGCGACGGTGACACGATCTATGCAGTGATGACCGGGATCGCCGGCTCCAGTGATGGCAAGGGCAAGGGCATCACCGCCCCCAACCCGGTGGGCCAGCGGATCGCGGTCCAGCGGGCCTGGGCCAATGCCAGCGTGGATCCCGCGACGGTGGGGCTGATGGAGGCGCACGGCACGTCGACCCGAGTCGGCGACGTCGCCGAGCTCTCGGCAATGGGTGAGGTCTTCGGCAAGGCCGGGGCCGACGCCGGCTCCATCGCCCTGGGTTCGGTCAAGTCCAACATCGGCCACCTCAAGGCGGCCGCCGGCACGGCCGGCCTGTTCAAGGCCGTCATGTCGCTGCACGAGAAGGTGCTGCCGCCGAGCCTGAACTTCAACGTGCCCAACCCCAACCTGGATTGGGCCTCATCGCCGTTCAAGGTCAACACCGAGCTGCGGGAGTGGGCCAACCCGGTCGGCGGCATCCGCCGGGCCGGGGTGTCCGCGTTCGGCTTTGGTGGGACCAACTTCCACGCCGTCCTGGAGGAGCACGTGCCCGGGCGGTTCCCGGCCAACGGCCGCAAGAGCTTCGCCGGCGCGTCGGTTCCCGCGGCGCAGAGCACCAGCCGCACCGTGACGGCATCGGTGGGCGGCTCCCCGGCCGCACCCGCCGGCGCCCAGGCCTTGGCCGCGCCCCGCAAGGCGCCCCTGCGCGGGGCGCTCGTCGTCGGTGGCGCGGACGGCAAGGCGGTCGCCGATCGGCTGGCGGCCGTGGCCGCCCAGGCCGCTGCCGGGCAGGCCCCGGCCCCGGCCGCCCCGGACCCGACCGACTTGCGGGCTCCGGTGCGGGTGGCCATCGACTACGTCGACGCCGTCGAGCTCGCCGACAAGGCGGAGAAGGCGCGCAAGGCGCTGGTCAGCGGCGTACCGGCGATGTGGAAGGCGCTGCGGGCCCGGGGGGTGTTCCTCGGTCGCGGACCGGCGCCGAAGACGGCGTTCCTCTACACCGGGCAGGGCTCCCAGTACGTCAACATGCTCAAGGAGCTGCGGGCCACCGAGCCGATAGTCGCCGAGACCTTCGCCGAGGCGGACCGGATCATGACGCCGCTGCTCGGCAAGCCGCTGTCGGACTACATCTTCATCGACGGCGACGACCCGGCGGCCGTCAAGCAGCTCACCTTGCAGCTGCTCCAGACCGAGATCACTCAGCCGGCCGTGCTCACGACCGACCTGGCGCTGACCCGGCTGCTGGACGCCTACGGCATCGCGCCGGACATGGTGATGGGCCACAGCCTTGGGGAGTACGGCGCGCTGGTGGCCGCCGGGGTGCTGAACTTCGAGCACGCCCTGGAGGCGGTCAGCGCCCGGGGCCGCGAGATGGCCAACGTCGACCTCGGCGACAAGGGCGCGATGGCCGCGGTCATCGCGCCGATGCCGGAGATCGAGCGGATCGTCGGCGCTTCCGACGGGTACGTCGTCATCGCCAACGTCAACAGCAACAGCCAGGCCGTCATCGGCGGCGAGACCCCCGCCGTACAGGCGGCCGTCAAGGTGTTCCAGGACGCCGGCTTCACCGCGATCTCGCTGCCGGTCAGCCACGCCTTCCACACCCGGATCGTCGCGGCCGCATCCGAGCCGCTGAAGGTCCAGCTGGCTCGGCTTGGCATCCAGGCGCCGAAGCTGCCGCTGGTGGCCAACGTCGACGGCGAGTTCTACCCCACCGGCGGGCCGGACATCCAGGCCCAGGTCCTGGACATCCTGGGCAAGCAGGTGGCCTCACCGGTGCAGTTCGTCAAGGGGCTGCGCACGCTTTACGACGCCGGCGCCCGGGTGTTCGTCGAGGTGGGGCCGAAGAAGGCGCTGCACGGCTTCGCCGAGGACGTCCTCGGCTCTGAGCACGACGATGTGGTGGCGCTGTTCACCAACCACCCGAAGTCCAGCGACGTGGCGGCCTTCAACCAGGCGCTGTGCGGCATGTACGCCGCTGGCCTCGGCGCGGTCG
>JADGOU010000186.1 GCA_017882835.1 Frankiaceae bacterium
CAGGTTCCAGCCGAACCGGGCCTGGGCGCAGTGCCCGAGCAACGCCGTCTCCTGCGCCGGCGTCGGGGACAGGCGGAACCGGGACACCCGCCCAGTCTCCCGGCCGGGTCCGACAATCCGGCGGACCGGGCATTCCTCCCCGCCCTGAACGGCGGGGCTTCCAGCCCGGGTTATCGGTGAGCCGGCTGGCCGCTGCCTCGCCAGCCGGGGAGCGACCCGCTGGTGAGCGGCTGGCCGCGCTGCTGCGGGCTCGGGTCACCGGCGAGGTCGACGTGGACCGGCGGCGGCGGGCCGAGTACTCCTCCGACGCCTCGAACTACCGGGTCGTGCCGGCGGCAGTGGTCTTCCCCCGCCACGTCGAGGACGTGCTCGCCGTCGTCGACCTCTGCCGCGAACACGGGCTGGCGCTGACCAGCCGCGGCGGCGGTACGTCGATCGCCGGCAACGCCGTCGGCCCGGGAGTGATCCTGGAGTGCTCCCGACACCTCACCCGGGTACAGGCCGTCGACCCGGCCACCCGGACGGCCGTGGTGCAGCCGGGCGTGGTCCTCGACGACCTGCAGCGGGCGGCGGCGCCGTACGGCCTGCGGTTCGGCCCGGACCCCTCCACCCACGCCCGCTGCACCCTCGGCGGCATGATCGGCAACGACGCCTGCGGACCGCGGGCGCTGGCCGCCGGCAAGACCGCCGACAACGTCGTCGCGCTCGACGTGGTCACCGGTGCCGGCCAGCGGGTGGTCGCGGCGGCGGGCGGGTCGGCGGCAGTGCCGGGGCTAGCGGCGGTGGTCGAGCGCCATCTCGCCACCATCCGGACCGAGTTCGGCCGGTTCGGCCGCCAGGTCTCCGGTTACTCCCTCGAGCACCTGCTGCCCGAGCGCGGCCGGGACCTGGCCAAGGCCCTGGTTGGCACCGAAGGCACCTGCACGGTAGTGCTCGGCGCGACCGTGCGCTTGGTCGAGGCCCCGCCGGCCACCGCGCTGGCGGTGCTCGGGTACGCCGACATGGCCGCCGCCGCGGACGCCGTCCCCGCGCTGCTGCCGCACGCACCGATCGCGATGGAGGGGCTCGACGCCCGGCTGGTCAACGTCGTCAAGGCGCGGAAGGGTCCGGGCAGCGTGCCGCCGCTACCCCGCGGCGGCGGGTGGCTGCTGGTGGAGACCGGCGGCGCAACACCCGCCGAGGCGCTGGCGGCCGCGCGGCGGATGGCGGTCGACGCCGATGCGCTGGCGGCGCTGGTGGAGCCCGCTGGGCCGGGCGCGGTGGCGCTGTGGCGGATCCGGGAGGACGGCGCGGGCTTCGCCGGCCGGACCGCGGCCGGGGAGCCGGCCTGGCCGGGTTGGGAGGACGCCGCCGTACCGCCGGCGACGCTCGGCGCCTACCTGCGCGACTTCGACGCGCTGCTGACCGAGCATCGCCTGGACGGGCTGCCCTACGGGCACTTCGGCGACGGCTGCCTGCACGTCCGGATCGACTTCCCGTTCGGTCAGCCCGGGCGGTTCCGTAGCTTCCTGCTCGACGCCGCCCGGTTGGTCGCCTCCTACGGCGGGTCGCTGTCCGGCGAGCACGGAGACGGCCGCGCCCGCGGCGAGCTGCTGCCGCTGATGTACTCCCCGGACGCGCTGGCCGCGTTTGGTGAGATCAAGGCGGTCTTCGACCCGGCCAACCTGCTCAATCCCGGGGTGCTGGTCGAGCCCCGTCCACTGGACGCGGACCTGCGCCTGCCGGCGGCCCGGCCCGTGCGCTCCGGACTCGGGTTCGCCTACGCCGGTGACCATGGGGACTTTGCCGCCGCGGTGCACCGCTGCGTCGGCGTCGGCAAGTGCCGCGCCGACCTGACCGAGCGGAGCTCCTTCATGTGCCCGTCGTACCTCGCCACCCGGGACGAGAAAGACTCCACCCGCGGCCGGGCCCGGGTGCTCCAGGAGATGGTCAACGGCTCGGTGGTGCGGGCGGGCTGGCGCTCGCCGGAGGTGCACGAGGCCCTGGAGCTCTGCCTAGCCTGCAAGGCCTGCGGCTCCGACTGCCCGGCCGAAGTGGACATGGCCACTTACAAGGCCGAGGTGCTGCACCAGACCTACCGGCGGCGGCGGCGGCCGGCGGCGCACTACACGCTGGGCTGGCTGCCGCGGTGGGCTCGACTGGCCTCCATGGCGCCCGCAGTGACCAACGCAGCGATCGGCGTCCGGCCGGTGGCAGCACTGGCCAAGCGGTTCGGCGGCATCGATGCCCGGCGGCCGCTGCCGGCGTTCGCGGCGCGGACCTTCCGGGAGCAGGTCCGCCGGCGCGGCCTGCAGACGGACGGCGAGCCGGTGCTGCTCTGGGTGGACACCTTCACCGACCACTTCACCCCCGAGGTCGGGCTCGCCGCCGTCGACGTACTGGAAGGTCTGGGTTTCCGCGTCGAGCTGCCGGAGCGCAGCGCGTGCTGTGGGCTGACCTGGGTCACCACCGGGCAGCTCGACGGCGCCCGCCGGCAGCTCCGCCGGGCACTCGGCACGCTCGCCGGGCCGGTGGCCGCAGGGCTCCCCGTCGTCGGGCTGGAACCCTCGTGCACGGCGCTGCTGCGCTCGGATGCGGTTGAGCTGCTACCCGACGACCCCCGCGCCCGACAGGTCGCCGGGGCAACGCGGACGCTGGCCGAGCTGATCGCTCAGCGCCGGCCCGACTGGCAGCCGCCGTCCCTGGCCGGGACGACCGTCGTCGTCCAGCCGCACTGCCACCAGCACGCCGTCATGGGGTACGGCGTGGACCGCGCGCTCCTGGCCCGCACCGGGGCGACCCTGCAGCCCGTCGCCGGCTGCTGCGGGCTGGCCGGCAACTTCGGGTTCGAACGCGGTCGCTTCGACATCTCGGCGCGGATCGCCGAGCATGCGCTGCTGCCCGCCGTCCGCGCGGCCGGGCCGGACGCGCTCGTGGTCGCCGACGGGTACTCCTGCCGCACCCAGCTGAACCACCTGGGCGGCGTCCGCGGGCAACATCTCGCCCAACTGCTGGTCGGCGGCCGGTGACCACGGTTACGGGCGTCGGTCGGTGCCCGCCGGTCGACCCACCGGCGCTTTAGCCCAGGGGCACGAGCCCGCTCGCTGTGGACCGCGGCGGCGGCAATGTCGTCATGTCCCGTCGTCTTCGCCGCCGACCCCGTCGTCCTCGTCGTAGCCGATCGCGAGCTCCACGACCTCACTGGCCGGCCGACAGTCGGGATCGAGCCGGACGAGGTCCCACTCATTGATCCATGCCCGGACGTACTGGCGCATCCGGGTGGTGCCGAGGCGCTCCAGGCCCGGCACGTCGGGTGGGTCCCAGCCGAAGGCCTCGCCGTGCAGTGCCTTGACCCGCGCATACGCTCGGTCCAGCTCGGCGTTGTCCGGTGGGGTGAGCACGACCATCTGGCGTTCGATGGCGCGCATCCCGGCTTCCGCGGCCGCAGCCAACTCGTCGTACTCGCTCGTCTGCTTGGCGCGCAGCCTCGTCGGCACTGTCTGGCGGTCGTTGTTCGTCGTCAGCACGGCGGCGTCGAAGTCGTCGGTCATGGCCAGCACGCTGACCAGCGGCGAGCCGGGGTCCTCCGGGTCGGGCCGCAACCAGCCGGCGAGCTCGGCATAGGCGCGGCCACGTTGCAGCGGGCTGTAGCGGCCGATGAGCTCCACTTCGTCGAAGAGCAGGAGCCAACCGCGGCACCCGGCGGCCACGAAGAGCCGGGCCAGGAAACGGAACCGCTGCCGGGCCAGCTCCCGGCGGGGTACGGCGCCCAGCGCTGGTCGGCCCGCGCCCACCTGCTTGGCCTGTCGACGCAGCTCGGCCACGCCCAGCGGATCGCCGGACCAGAACCGGACGATGGCATCGGCGAAGTCACCATCGGTCGTCGTGACCTGGGGCAGCAGGGTCAGCGTCAGCGCGAAGCGCTCGTCGACCGGAGCGCGCCCCCCACTGGTCCAGCGAAGCAGCTCGGCGTACGCCGGGCTTCCCGGGTCGAGCCCGGCGGCCGCCTCCGCCACCGCCTCGCCGGCTCCGGAGGGCAGCACGGCGGACGCGACGGCGGCGCGGAGCACCTTCACCGGGTCGTACAGCGGCGTCTCCTTGCTAACCACTATCCGGCTGACGGCAAACTCCTCCGCACGGGCCAGGTTGGCGAAATGCTCGAGGACGTGACTCTTGCCGGTGCCGAATCCACCCCCGATCAACAGGTCGCGGGTCGACGCGGTGGGTGCGCCGGCATGGTTGAGCAGCTCGAGGAAGCGGTCCTCTACCTCGGCCTGCCCGCTCCCCAAGGCGGTGACCGCATCCCCGCTCGGCACGCCGGAGCGCAGCGCCTCGACGGCACGCCGGGCGGACAGCCGGTGAGCCGGCGTGACCGCGGTCATCGCACCGCCTCCAGCCGGGTCTCCAGCCGGACCAGCGCCGCGAACGGGTTGGGGCGGCGGCGGTCGCGAACCTCGTCGACGATCCGGAGTTGCAACGCGAGGTACGCCGGCAGCCCGCGGACGTCGTCGGTGAGCAGCTCAGGCACGACGGTCACCGCGGCGAAGACCCCGCGCAGCTGATCGGTGGCATCCACGAGCTGACGCAGCACCTCGTAGGCATCCATGGCCGCCGCTTTGGTGTAGTAGGTGCCGGCGCGCTCTTCCACCGGCGGCCGTCGGCCGATCGCCAGCCGGGACAGGTCGATGTCGAGCACGAGCCCGGTGCCCAGAACGCGAGCCCGCCAGGCGGCGAGCGCGACGAGGATCGAGCGAGCGTTGTGCCGGCCGACCTTGGTGTAGATGGACGCGGCGCGCAAGCTGCGCGGGGGCACCGGCTCGACTCGTAACCACCCGAGCACCGCGTCCCGCTCCTCCCGGCCCACGTCGCCGGTCCCGAGCACCGCCTGGCACAGCCGCAATGCGGCCAGCCGGAACTCCCGCGCCAACGTGGTGTCGCGCAGCAGCGTCTCCTCCAGCTGTCGGCGGACGCTGCGGGCAGCTTCCCGTTTGTCCACCTCCTGATGCGCGGCCACGGCAGCCACCGTGACCCGATCAGGCGCCGGAGCGACCAGCCCGATCTCCTCCCAGGCGATCGCCACCGCACGGCGCGCGAGCTCCATCCAGTCGACCTGGCGGGCTACCGCGGCGTACACCTGGTCGATCATGTGGACGCGGGTGTCGGCCGCATCCACGCCGACGTAGAGGTAGCCGTCCGCATCGGCCGCGGCGGCCAGCCCGCGGTGCCACCGCTGCCCGACCTCCGGGTTGCCGACGACCACGAAACGTACGGCGGCACCTCCAGAGCGGACGTAGTCGCCGAGGTACTCCTTGGCGACGAAGTCGACGTACTGCTCGGTCGTCAGGCCGGCGCCGCCGAGCGGGAGACCACTGCCCAGGAGGTCAGTCACCGCCCACCTCCTCGAAAGCGATCCCCCAGTAGCGCTGTTGCTGGCCACTGCGGGCGACGGTGGTGAGCACGCCGGGCTGTCTGGTGCCGGTGCTGGCAGCCCAGCGCAGCCGGCGACCTGCACCCACCAGCGCGGTGAGTCCACTCTGGTCGAGCAGATAGAGGTCGCGGGCGAACTCCTGCTTGCTGTAGTCCTTGGTCTGGCCGGGGAGCAGCGTCAGCACGCCGTAGACGTCCAGCAGTCGGACAACCGCGCCGGCTGCTTTGTGCTGCTGGGCGGTGACGAGCTCGTATCCGGACAGCAGGCTGCGCAGAAACGGCTCCGGTCGGAAGCGCGGCCCCCTGCGCTGCGCCGCGGCCAGCAGCTCGACGACCACGGAGGGCCGGAGGCGGCGCTCCCGTCGGCGGTCGATGTCCAGCGCCAGCTCCGCGGGCAACACTCGAACCAGCGACGGGTAGCAGAGCAGCCGCTCGTCCTCTTCGAACATCGAGACCCCGGCGGCGGAGGCGGCCGCGAGCAGCTCCTGGCGGTAGTCCCCGGAGGACAGCACGGCGATCTCGTCTACGGCGTAGCCCTGTCGGGCTTGCTCGACCTGCTCGGCCAGCTGCTGCGTCAGCTCCTGCGCCCCGTCCAGCGCCCGGCGCAGGTCGCGAACCTGACCCAGAGACGCCGCCGTGCGAGCGCGCCGCAGCTCTCGCAGCAGCGTCGCCGTCGACCGGGCGGCCGACCCGAGATCCGACTCGGTCCGGGCCAGCGCGGCCTCGAACCCGTCCGGTTGATGCACCGCGCTCCCCCTTCGTCCGTGGTGAACACGGTAGTCAACGGCGGGACCGAACGATGCCTTGACGGCTACGGGACGCCGGCTAGCTAG
>JADGOU010000011.1 GCA_017882835.1 Frankiaceae bacterium
CCCGACCGGCACCGCCGACGGTCAAGAGGACCGGTGGGTGTGCCAAGTCGAAGACGTCACCGGATGGGCTACTGGTGCTCGCGGCAGAGTCTCGCGGGTTCGGGCGTGGTGGGGTCACGCTGGTCGCCCGGGCCGCCGGGGTGTCGCCGAACCAGGTCGCGAAAGGGTGGCGGGAGTTGGAGTCCGGGGCGGCTCTGACGGGCCGGGTGGCGCCGGCCGGGAGGCGGTCGTATGTCGTTGACCGCAACGGATCCGGCCTGCCAGGGGTGCCCGCAAGTTCGTGTCCCCGGTCAGCGGGTGGACGGCCTCCGACGATGGCGACTCGCTGACCGCCTGTCGCCGGAGTGCTCGGATTCAGATGTTCGGGTTGATGCTCGACGGCGTTTCCGAACTACCGAACCTGGACCTTCCTGAGCCGTTGGTGAGCCTGTTTTCGGAAGAAGAACAGGGCGTTGCGGGTGCCGAGCAGCATCACCTGCCGCTCATGCGCCAACGCCTCACCGTCGCGGCCGTTGACGTGCAGCGCCCAGGCGTGGGCGTCCTCCATCTCGATGAAGGGCCAGATCTTCAGGCCGGCTTCGCCGAACGCGAGTGCCTTGGCCGGGTCACCGTGATCGGCGTAGAAGAGGGTCGGGTCGGTGTCGAGCGTGACGCCCTTGGCCTGGAACAGGGCCACCTCGGTGCCAACACGGCGTACTGCGCCTGCGCCTCCTGGTCGCGCCCGAGCGACGCCAGCAGCTCACCGAACTCGACGAGATACTGCGGTTGGGGGACCTCGCTGACCACCGTGGCGTAGTCGCGGACCGCGGCGTCGGTCACCCCGAGCGTCACCTCCGCTCGGGCCTTGCCCTGCCGAAGCGCTGCGTAGCCGGGGTCGGCCTGCGGACCGGCTTCGTTCTCCGCGAGCGCGGCGGACGGGTTCCCCGCGTTGAAGGCCAGCTCGCCGACGTAGTGCGCGAACGCCTGGTCTGCAGAACTGGTCGAGTCCTCGAGTGCCCGCCGCATCACCGCTGTCGCGCTGGCGATGTCGCCGTGCAGCTCGAAGACATACTCCGCGCGGGTGAGTTTGACTCCCACGGAGTCGGCCCCATGCAAGACGGCAACCGCCCCGAGACAGCCGAGTTCGCGTCGAAGATGGCGGCGCTCGGCGGCGGACCGCCCACTTTCCACCACCTCGACCTCGGACGCACCTGGCCCGAGTGAGCCCCCGTCCAGGTTGGAAACAGCGAGCGCCCCTGACCAAACGGCCGGGGCGCTCAACCACTCTGTGGTGGGTGGCCGACTCGGCTGTGGAGCGTCGTCAGTAGTGATACCGGGCTTGCACGATGATGAGTTCTTCGTCGCGTAGCTGGTAGACGAGTCGGTGTTCGTCGGTGATGCGGCGGGACCAGTAGCCGGACAGGTTGTGGGACAGGCGCTCGGGCTTGCCGATGCCTGTGGCGGGATCGCGAGCCGCTTCCTCGATCATACGGTTGATCCGCTTGAGGACCGACCGCTCGTTCGCCCAGGAGGTGTAGTCCGCCCAACCGTCGCGGGTAAAGCTGATCTTCACGCGACGTCGTGCTGGGGATCGATCAACTCTTGGACCTCGGTGCGGCCTGCCTCGGCGTCAGCGATGCTGCGCAGTAGCCGCTCCGCGTTGGCGGGAGAGCGGAGGAGGTGCGCGGTCTCCATGAGTGAGCGCCATTGGTCAGCGGAAACCAGGTAGGCGGTGCCGCCCTTGGAGACGATCTCTACCGGCTCCTGGTCATCGTTGACTTGCTCGATGAGTGGGAACAGGCGTTTGCGGGCTTCGCTCGCGGACATCGCCATCGTCATCACCTCCACCCGTACCGACTGATGGTACCACTCGAGGCCGGACGTGATCGAGAGCTGCCGCTCCGAGCTGGACACGGCGGCGGGCAGATTGGCTGACGATCGCGCTGCCGCACGCGTCAGCGCGGTGGCTCCCGGTTTCGCTTCGCAGGTGCCCCAGTGGGCCGACCGCATGGGATGGCAGGCTAACGGATCACCGGCGGTCGGGATCGCCGTGACGAGCCTCGCCCGCCGGAGTGGCGGTTGTGGTGGGTGTGGCCGGGATGCGTCGATGAACCGGGACGGATTCGTCGACAAAGCATCGGAGCGGGGGAATGACTACGGGCCGCGGGGCGGAGGCGACGGACGCGTTCCTCCGGGCCATCGACCTTGAGATCGAGGCGATCCTCATGGGATCGGCCACGGATGTGATCCCGCTCCGCCAGGGCACCCGGACCGGTAAGGACGGGGACGACTTCGAGTACGTCTTCCAGGCTCGGTCGAAGCCGGACGTCGCTCGACGGTCCCTGATCCGTTCGTCCACCACAAGGGGCCGATGGGAGCGGGCGACGGCTGCGGTCCTGCCGGACGGCAAGGTTCGCGTCACGACCCCGGCTGACCTCGGCCGCGAGTCGGCTAACTAACGCGCAGCTGCGCGAGGACGCTACCGTCCCGCCGGAGCAGCTCGCTGAACGGATCTCCGCCGCGGGTCGCCCGGGTGGGGTGAACCTCGCCACCGCGGGCTTCGTTCTCGGCGACGGTGCACCGCGCATGGCCATGTGGCCCGACGTCGAGCGGCTCGTCGACCGGTACCGCGACCTCGCGCTCAACGACCGCCAGCGGGACGCCATCGAACGAGCCCTGGCCTGCGACATCACGTTCATCTGGGGTCCACCCGGCACGGGCAAGACGGAGGTGGTCGGCCGGATCGTCGAGGGATGCGTCCGGCAGGGCCTGCGGGTGCTGTTCCTCTCGCCGACCCCTGTGGCCGTCGACCAGGCCGTCGAGCGAATCTGCGCGCTCCTGGAGCGGGAGGACGGGTTCGAGCTGGGGCTCGTCCAGCGCGCGGGTGACATCAGTTTGCCGTCGCTGCAGCGCCGGTTCGGCGCGGCGATCAGCCCGGATCGGATCGTGGAACGCGCGGCCGAGGAGCTCGCCCGGCGGTCCACTCAACTGAGCGCGCATCTCGACGCCGTGCGGGCGGACATCGCGCTGCACCGCCGGGCCGCGGCTGCGGAGCGGCGGCTCCAAGAGCTCACCGCCGGTCGCGACGCCCTGGAGCGATGCGCCGCGGACGCGGACGCCGCCCTGGGTCGATCGAGCAAGTGGGCGCAGTCCCAACAACAGGAGCGGGACGGGCTCGGGCCGCCGGGTGGACTCTTCGCCCACCGTAAGCAACGGCGGATCGAAGCGCTGGAGGCCGACACCGGGCTTGCCGCGTGGCCGCCGGCCGGTACCGCGCGGACCGGGACCGCGCGCTGGCCGAGCTCCTTGCTCGTCGCGTGGAGCAGCAGTCCGCCACCGAGGAGGTGCGCCGCTGCCGTCACCAGTTGACCGGGGCCGAGCCGCTGAACCGCCTCCGCGATCGGGAGCGGCGGCTGGGAGAAGACCTGGCGCAGGCGGAGAAGACGCGGCGCGAGGTCGCGAACACGGTGCGGGCCCGGTGCCAGGTGTTGGGCACGACCGTGCAGAAGGCGGTGCAGTCGCGGTCACTGATGGATCCCGTCGACGTCGTGGTGATCGACGAGGCGGGCATGGTGGCGCTGCCGTGGGCCTGGTGCGCGGCTGGACTGGCAGGCAAGCGGGTGGTCGTGGCGGGCGACTTTCGGCAGCTGCCCGCCGTGACCTAGGGATCGGGCAACCAGTCAGCCGCCGCGGCGGATCGGCAGCACTCCCTGCTGTGGATGGACCGCGATGCGTTCACCGCCGCGGGTCTTGTCGACGCGGGTGGCACGGCGCGCCCGCATGGTGTGCCTCGATACGCAGTACCGGATGCGCCCCGCGATCTGCGCGGCGGTCAACGAAGCCGCATACCCGGACGCGCCTCTGCGCACGGGTCGTGGCGACTCCGCGGAGCTGCCGGGCTCAGCGCTGCTGCCCGGTCCCCTCGTCCTGGTGGACACCAGCTCGCGGCGAATGCCGGTGGGCGGGAGTGCTGCGCACAAGTCGAACGCGGTGCACGAGGCGGTGGTCCACGAGCTGATCCGGGGTCTCCAGCACGACCGGGTGCTCCCCACCCGCAAGGCGACGGAGCCGTCCGCTACCGACCGGATGGCGGTGATCACGCCGTACCGCGACCAGGCGACCGCGCTGCAGAAGAGCGTTCGCTACCGCTTCGGAACGGACTTCGACGGGTTCGCCGACACCGTGCACCGGTTCCAGGGCAGCCAGCGCCCGATCGTTGTGGTCGACACCGTGGCCGGTGCGGGCGACAAGCCTGGGTACTTCCACGAGGGGACCGGGCTGTCGTCGCAGACGTGCCGGCTGCTGAACGTGACGCTGAGCAGGGCGCAGGATCACCTGGTCGTCGTCGCCGACGTGGACTTTCTGAGCGCGCACGTCGACCCCGGCAGCGAGGTGGCCCCGATGCTTGCCTACCTGCGACGGCACGCGGATCGCCTCTCCGTCGACGATCTCATCCCGGTCCGCAGCGCCGCCGAGCTCGCCGGGCTGCCCGAGGACGACCTGGTCCGGCCCGCGTTCTTCCCGGCCGACGAGGTGCCGCGCGCGGTCAGCTGGGACATCGCACGGGCGCGCGAGAGCATCGACGTTTACTGCGCCTTCCTCGATCCGCAGCCAGTGCGGATATGGCTGCGCCAGTTCGCCACACCCCTCGCTGCGGGCGTCCGCGTGACCGTCTACACACGACCGCACGAGCCGGGCGCCACTCCGGCCGCCCTGGCGCAAGAGCTGATCGATGCGGGCTGCCGGGTCGAGCCGCGGGAGCGGATGCACAAGAAGGTCATAATCATCGACGACGCCATCCTCTGGCACGGCTCGCTGAACCTGCTGGCCAACATCGGTCCGACCGACCTGATTATGCGGCTCACCGACCCGACCGCGTGCACACGCGTTCAGCGGATCATGTCCGCAGCCCGCATGGAACGGCCCCCCCGCACTTGGAACGGCGCGGCCCGGCCCGTCCCCGCCGGCTCGGGGGTGCGACCCGGTGAGGTGGTCTACGGCCGTCTGGCCGCCTGTACCTGAACGTGTCGTACGCAGAGAAGGACGAGGCCAAACGCCTGGTGGCAGCTGTGTGGGACCGACAGCGCAAGCTGTGGCACGTGGCCGCGGAGACGCCGCTGGAGCGGGTTGGGCGCTGGCTCCCGGACGCCTGACCAGCGGCATCAGCCGACGAGCCGGTGCCGGCAGTGGAGAGTCTTTCGCTGGCATACTGACGCCCGTCGTCGAGGTCGTCGACGTCCACCTGCATGCTGCCGAGAAACTTCATGCGATGCTTCGTGACTACGGTGATCGGGAGAACAGGCGGCTGGTCGCCGCTGTTGTCGGGCAATGCGTGGTGGATGTGTTTGCCGAGCGGGACGATGCCCAGCAGCTGGCAGCACTGCCGCTATTGCCGGCTCAGGCCCAGCTCAGGCCCTCGCTCGACGCGGTTGTCTCTGCAAGTCAGCGGCGTGCAAAAGGGTGTGCGAGTAAGACACAAGCACCGCCACCTGGAACCCGCCACCCGCACACCCGATAACGACGAACGCCCAGATCAGAGACCTGGGCGTTCGTGATCAGTGGAGGTGGCGGGAATCGAACCCGCGTCCTTCGGTACCGAACTAGAGCTTCTCCGGGCGCATCCTGTTGTGCTTTTCTCGGCCCCACCGGTCCCACAGGCCAGCCGGTGACGGGCTCAGCTGCTGTTGTTTTCCCGTCCTGCCCCGCAGCCGGGTCCGACGGTGAGCCTCCTGTCGATGCCAGATTCCGGGCCGGAGGCACTCCCGGGCTGACAGCTCAGGCTACTTAGGCAGCGAGAGCGAGCGTCTTGTTATCGGCGCTTGTTTCTATTCCAGCAGATGGTTAACGAGATCGCTGCTGGCATCCTCGGCCCGCTTCCCCTACCTCGACAACCGAAGTCGAGACCGTTCACCCCCTGGTCGTTGCAACACGTGGTGTCGTCCTGGTATGCCTTCCCCTCGAGGGTACCCTGCCGCGGCGCCCTAGTCACCGGCAATTGCGATGCCGAAGAGCCGGGCCGGGTTGTCCCAGCAGACCGCCCGCAGCCACTCGTCCCCCAGCCCCACCCGGGCGAGTACGTCGAGCTGATGGGCGAAGGGATACGGGATGTTCGGGAAGTCGGTGCCGAGCAGGATCCGGTCGCCGAGGTCGGCCAACCGCGGCACCAGGTCGCGCGGATACGGCCATGAGCGCTCGGCGAAGTCGCTGAAGGCCATGGTCGTGTCCAGCAGCAGCCGCGGATACCGATCCGCCAGCGCGACGAACTCCGCATAGTCCGGCATCCCCATATGCGCGATCACGGGCACCAGGTCGAGGTGCCGGGCCAGCACCTCGGCGAAGATGTCCGGCCCGGTGAACCGCCCGCGCCGCGGTCCATTGCCGCAGTGCACGACCACCGGGGTTGCGGTCTCGGCCAGCCGAGCCCAGACCGGGTCGAGCAACGGGTCGCGCGGGTCGTAGCCGCCGACCTGCACGTGCAGCTTGAACAGCCGAGCGCCGGCGGCCAGCGCTTCGTCGACGTACGCCGGGGCCGACGGCTCAGGGTAGAACGTCGCGGTGTGCAGGCAGTCCGGCGTCCGCCGGCCGAAGTCGCTCGCCCAGGCGTTTAACCAGGCCGCCATGTCCGGCTTGTGCGGGTAGACCATCGACGGGAAGGCGCGCACACCCATCCCGCGCAGGTGCGCCAGCCGCTCGTCCTCGGCGCGCTTGTAGGCAATCGGCCATTCCTGACCGACCAGCGGCCCGGCCCGGTCGAAGTAGGCCCACACCTTGGCCATCACGCTGGCCGGCATGAAGTGCACGTGGCTGTCGATCAACCCGGGCAGACCGAGCGCCTGCCAGAACGCCGGTACGTCGGCATCAGTCGCCGGTCCGGGCACGCCCGCCGGACCAGGCAAGCCCGGCGCCACTAGATCCGGCCCTTGGCCCGGCGACCGAGCTCGCGAGCCACCTCCCGGGCGGCGTCCCGCGTGGCCATGTCCTGTCGCTTGTCGTAACTCTTCTTGCCCCGCGCCAGCGCGATCTCGACCTTGGCCCGGCCGTCCTTGAAGTACATCGTCAGCGGCACCAGGGTGCGGCCGCCTTCCTTGGTCTTGCCGATCAGCCGGTCGATCTCGCCCTTGTGCAACAGCAGCTTTCGGATCCGGCGCGGCTCATGGTTGGTCCAGGTGCCTTCGGTGTACTCCGGGATGTGCGCGCCGATCAGCCAGGCCTCGCCGTCCCGGACCGAGGCATAGGCGTCCACCAACGAGGCCCGGCCGGCCCGCAGCGACTTCACCTCGGTGCCGGTCAGCACGATGCCGGCCTCGACCACGTCCTCAATGGCGTAGTCGTGGCGCGCCTTCCGGTTCTGCGCGATCAGCTTGCGACCGGCCTCCTTCACCATCAGGGCACCATCAACCCTGAACCGGCGGTCAACCCGGACAGGACGTCGAGCCCGCGCCGTACGGCGACATCCGGCGCGCTGCCAGCGGCCACCTCGACGTCCGGCTCCAGGCCGATGCCATCCAACGAGCGCCCGGACGGAGTCAGGTACCGGCCGACGGTCAGTTCCACCGCCGACCCGTCACCCAGCGGCACCGGCTCCTGGACCGAGCCCTTGCCGTAGGTGCGGGACCCGACCAGGACGGCGCGGCCACGGTCCTGCAACGCCCCAGCGACCACCTCGGCGGCGCTGGCCGTCGCGCCGTCGACCAAGACCACCAGCGGCGTGGACACGTCCCCCGCGCCGGCGGCCGGCAGCTGGCGAGAACCGGTGTCCCGGCGGACGTAGGTTACCACCAGGCCGCCGTCGACGAACGCCGAGGTGGTCTGTACCGCCTCGGTAAGCAGGCCGCCCGGGTCGCCTCGCAGGTCGAGCACGACTCCAGCGACGTGCCGGTCACGCAGCCCGGCCAGCGCGTCCTGGACGCGGGCGCCCACGCCCCGGGCGAAGGTCGCGACCCGGATCCGGCCGACGCCGGGCGACGGCATGTCGGTCACCACGTCGTCCGCGGTCACCCGCGCGCGGGTCAGCGTGACCACCCGCCGCGCTTCGCCGCGGGCGATCCCGACGTCCACCGTGCTACCGGCACCACCGCGCAGCGGGGCGACGACGTCGGCGGCGACCCGGCCACGGGTGGCGCGGCCGGCCACGTCGGTGACCTCGTCGCCGACCCGGACGTCGGCGGCCGCCGCTGTGGACGCTGGCGCGACACTGGCCACGACCAGCCGACCGGCCGCGTCGCTGCGCAGCCACAACCCGACCCCGGTGTAGCCGCCGTCGAGCACGTCTTGAAACTGGGCGTAGTCGCCGGCGCTGTAGTACGCCGACCAGCGGTCGTCCAGCGCGTCGAGCATGCCCGCCACGGCGGCCCGGTTCAGGGCCGCGCGGTCCACCGGGTGCAACGCGCTGGCGGCGATGCGGTCGGCGGCGTCGTCCAGCGGGCGGCCCGCCGGACCAGGACCCAGCCCACCGGTGGTCCCGGCAGCCGCCGAGGTCACCGGGACGACCGCCTCCGGATGGTTCGTGGTGCTCACCATCGCGCCGGCCGCGAAGGCCGTGCCGACGGCGCCGACGACCGCGGACGTTCGCAGCGCGCGACCGCGAGATCTGGACATGCGGCCACAATAGGCGGCAGCCGCCCGAGTGCAACGCACGGTCACGTCAGACGCGCAGGTAGCGACGCAGCGTGACGAACGAAACCAGAGCGGACAGCAGGACGCCGAGCGGTACGACGTACAGCCAGGTCTGGAAGACGGCGTCCCAGCCGATGAACGGGATCGCCGTGATGCCGCCCCTGGCCTTGAGCTGGCGGTCGACGAAGAACGCCTTGAGCGCCGCGACCGAGCCGGCAGCCAGCACCCCGCCCACCAGCCCGGCCAGCGCGCCCTCCAGCAAGAACGGCAGCTGGATATAGAGGTTGGAGGCCCCCACGAGCCGCATGATCCCGGTCTCCCGGCGTCGGCTGAAGGCGGCGACCCGGATGGTATTGGAGATCAGTAGTGCGGCCGCCACCACCTGCACCAAGGCGATGATCAGCGCCGCGGTCTGGAACCCGTTGAGCACCCGGAAGAACTTGTCCAGCAGCTTGCGCTGGTCCTGCACCTCCTCGACCCCGGGCTGGCCAGCCATGGCGGTGGCGACCACATCGAACTTCGTCGGGTCCTTGAGCTTGACCCGGAACGACTCCGGCAGCGCATCCGGCGTGACGTTGCGCACCAGGTCGGGCGAGTCCTTGAACTGGTCCTTGAACCGGTTGAAGGCGTCCGCCTTCGACTCGTAGTACACGGTCTGCACCTGGGGCAGATCGTGCAGCTTGGTGTTGATCACGTCGCGGTCGGGCTGGGCGATGTCGTTGGTGAGGAACACCGACACCTCGACCTTGTCGTACCAATAGCCCTTCATGGTGGCGACCTGGCGGCCGATCAGCAGCCCGGCGCCGGCCAAGGACAACGAGATGGCCACGGTGACGATCACGGCGATCGTCATGGTGACGTTGCGCCGCAGGCCGTTGGCGGTCTCGGCGACGACGAACTGGGCGCGCACGTCAGCCGCCCTCCTCGGCGGTCATCGCGGTGTGAAGCTCAGCGCGAATCTCAGCGGGCATCTGGCCGGGCATCTGGCCGGGCAGCTCAGCGCGCATAGCCGTAGATCCCCCGGGCCTGGTCGCGGATCACCGTACCGGCGTCCAGCTCGATCACGCGACGGCGCATCGAGTCGACGATGGCCGAGTCGTGGGTGGCCATGACGACGGTGGTGCCGGTCCGGTTGATCCGGTCGAGCAGCTTCATGATGCCCACGCTGGTGCCCGGGTCGAGGTTGCCGGTCGGCTCGTCCGCCAGGAAGATCAACGGCCGGTTGACGAACGCCCGGGCGATGGCGACTCGCTGCTGCTCACCGCCGGATAACTCGTCGGGCATTCGGTGCTCCTTGCCGTCGAGGCCGACGAGCCGCAGCACCTCCGGCACCACCTTGTTGATGGTCACGCGCGGCTTGCCGATCACCTCGAGCGCGAAGGCGATGTTCTGGTGGACGTTCTTGCTCGGCAGCAGCCGGAAGTCTTGGAAGACGCACCCAATGGAGCGCCGCAAGGCCGGCACCTTCCACGACGACAGCCGGGCCACGTCCTTGCCGTCCACCTCGACAGTCCCGGACGTCGGCGTCTCCTCCCGCAGCAGCAGCCGCAGGAACGTCGACTTGCCCGACCCGGACGGCCCGACGAGGAACACGAACTCGCCCTTGTCGATCTCCAGTGAGACGTCGCTCAGCGCCGGTCGGGTACCGGCCGGGTAGACCTTGCTTACGGCGTCGAGCCGGATCACGAGAGCATCACACTGTCCGAGTGTACGGATCAACCCTCTGTGACCGTTCAGGCAACGCCGAGCCCAACGTCTGCGATCATTGCTGGGGAGCACCGCCGGGGAGCATCCGAGCCCCGCCGCGCGTTCAGTCCAGAGGTTGGACAAGTTCTGGCCGGCCACGGCGGGAGGATCCGGGTATGTCGTGTGAGCACCTGGTCTGCGCCAGTTGCGCCGCGCCCGTGGTCGAAGGCCGCTGCCTGGTCTGCCGGTCGGCCCGCTCCCGGCTGCACCGACACGACGGCGTGGGGTTTAGTCCACAGCTGATGCTGCTGGTCGCCGTACTGCTGGCTGTGGTCGCGGTAGCACTGGTGCACTTGCCCGGCTGAGCTGAGTAGTGCTGCCAGTCGCAGCTAGGCCGCCCCGGCGCGCCGGCGCCAGCGGATCTCCGACTCGATGAACTCGTCGATCTCCCCGTCCAGCACGGCCTGCACGTTGCCGGTCTCCGTCTCGGTGCGGAGGTCCTTGACCATCTGGTACGGGTGTAGCACGTAGTTGCGGATCTGCGAGCCGAAGGCGATGTCGGCCCGGCCGCCGCGCAGCTTGTCCATCTCGGCGACCTCCTCCTGCCGTCGCCGCTCCAGCAGCTTCGCCTGCAGCACGAGCATGGCGCTGGCCTTGTTCTGCAGCTGGCTGCGCTCGTTCTGGCAGGTGACGACGATGCCGGTCGGCAGGTGGGTCAGCCGGACCGCGGAGTCGGTGGTATTGACGCCCTGGCCGCCGGGCCCGCTGGAGCGGTAGATGTCGACCCGGATGTCGCTCTCGTCGATGTCGACATGGTCGCTGGCCTCGACCACCGGGGTGACATCCACCGCCGCGAACGAGGTCTGCCGGCGGCTCTGGTTGTCGAACGGGCTGATCCGCACCAGCCGGTGCACCCCGTGCTCGCCGGACAGGGTGCCGTAGGCGTACGGCGCCTTGACCACGAAAGTGGCCGACTTGATGCCGGCCTCCTCGGCGTACGACGTCTCGTAGACCTCGGTGGGGTACCCCCGGCGCTCGGCCCAGCGCAGGTAGAGCCGCAGCAGCATCTCGGCCCAGTCGGCCGCGTCCACGCCGCCCGCGCCGGAGTTGATCTGCACCAGGGCGTCGCGCTCGTCGTACTCCCCGGAGAGCAGCGTGCGGACTTCGAGATCGCCGATCGAACGTTGCAGCGCCGCCAGCTCGGCGTCCGCCTCGACCCGGGTGTCGGCGTCGTCCTCGAGCTCGGCCAGCTCGTAGAGCACGGCCAGGTCGTCGATCCGGCGGCGCAGCGACTCCACCCGGTTGAGGTCACCTTGCAGGTAGGAGAGCCGGCTGGTCACCTTCTGCGCGGCTTCCTGGTCGTCCCAGAGGTCCGGGACGGCGACCTTCTCGTTCAGCTCGGCCAGCTGCTTACGCATGCCGTCAAGGTCGAGCACCGTCTCGATCGAGGTGAGGGTGGCCTCCAGCGCCTTGAGCTCCTCGGCGGGATCAGCGGCCACGCTGTCGAGGGTAGTGGACGATGAGCTGGTGGCATCCTCGGCGCGGGCACTGCCGTCCAGCCCGCGGCGGCGCCGGCTGATGGTGGCGCTCATTCTTTCGGTCGTCGTGCTCGCCCTGGTCGCGGTACTGGCCGTCGTGGCGCGCGGCGGCGGCCCCGCGTCGGCCCCGGTCGCGCAGGGTGCCCCGGGCTCGGTGCTGCTCGTGCCGGGGTATGGCGGGAATGCCGGCTCGTTCGACGTGCTGCTGGCTGCCCTCCGGGCGCAGGGGCGCACCGTCGAGGTGGTCCCGCTTCCCGGCGACGGCACCGGGGACCTGACCGAGCAGGCGGGCGCGGTGGACGCAGCCGTCCACCAACTGGAGGCAGCCGGGGCGCCGTCGGTCGACCTGGTTGGCTACTCGGCCGGTGGCGTGGTGGTGCGACTCTGGGCGCGTGACCACGACGGCGGCGCGCGCGCCCGCCGGGTGGTCTCGCTGGGCTCGCCCCAGCACGGCACCCAGTTGGCCGGCCTGGCGTCGGCTCTGGTCCCGGGCGCCTGCCCGGCGGCGTGCCAGCAGCTCGCGCCGGACAGCGTCGTGCTGCGCCGCCTCAACCGGGGCGATGAGACGCCGGCCGGCCCGCGCTGGGTATCGCTGTGGAGTACGGCGGACGAGACGGTCACCCCGCCGGACACGGCTCGCCTCGCCGGCGCGGTCAACGTCGATCTGCAGTCGGTGTGCGCCGACGACGCGGCCCGGCACTCCGACCTCCCCCGCGACCCGCTGGTGGTCGGGCTGGTGCTGCGCGCACTCGACCGGGCCGAACCCGCCGCGGCCGGACCCGCGGACTGCGCTCCGCTGCGGGCCGCCGGCGGCGGGTAGGCCAGGATAGGCCAGGATAGAATCCGCTCCGTCGACGGCGACCGGGGGTGCCCGCCGTGATCTTCAAGTCAGTCCGAGAGGGCCGGCCCTATCCGGACCACGGGCTGACGCAGCGGGACTGGTCGAAGATCCCGCCTCGGTCGGTGCGGCTGGACCAGCTGATCACGACCAAGCGCAGCCTGCTGCTCGACGTGGTCCTGGCCGAGGACTCGACCTTCTACGGCGACCTGTTCACGCACGTCGTGGACTGGCACGGCGACCTCTACCTGGAGGACGGCCTGCACCGGGCGCTGCGAGCCGCGCTGCACCAACGCCCGAGTGTGCACGCGCGGGTGCTCCAGCTGCCAGGATGACGCCCCGGCGGCGCACTGCGGGCCTCAGCTGGGCCTCAGCTGGGCCTCAGCTAGGCCTCAGCTGGGCCTCAGCTAGGCCTCAGCTAGGCCTCAGCTAGCAACGTCCTTGGTCGCGAAGTTGGCCCAGGCCGCGGCCAGGAACACCGCGACGTACACCGCCTGCAGAGCAAAGCCGCGCCCGACGTCGCGCCATAGCACCGGGTCGCGGAAGAGGTCGACGAAGGCGAGCCAGTAGCGCGTCGGCAGGTACGGCCGGACGGAGGCCGCGGCGTCGAGCAGCACCAGCACCTGACTGGTCACCAGCAGCGCCAGCGCACCGAGGGCGGCGCCGAGCGCGGAGTCGGTGACCGTGGACAGGAACATGGCCACCGCCGCGACGCCGAGCATGGAGAACCCGACGTAGCCGACGGCGAGAATGGTGCGCAGGGTGGCCTGCGTCGTCGACAGGCTGGTGCCGGACGTGGACGACAGCGGCCCGCTGCCGAACAGCTGCGTGCCGACGAGGTAGCCGACGCCGGCCACTACGACCACGGCCAGCAGCACGAACACGATGACCGAAACCAGCTTGGCCACCAACAGCCGAGTGCGCCCGACCGGTCGGCATACCAGGTAGCGCAGGGTGCCGGCGCTCGCCTCCCCCGCCACGCTGTCCCCGGCGATAACGGCTACCGCGACCGGCAGGAAGATCGGGAGCACGATGCCGAGCGCGGCAGCCGGGTAGAGCGCGCCGTTGGCCAGCACGGCCGACAGGAACGCCGGACCTTCGCCCGGTCGCGGCGCCACCTTGGTGGTGGCCAAGAAGATGGCAACGATGGTGGGCAGCGCCGTGAGCAACCCGATCGTCAACCAGGTGCGCGGGCGCCGGATCAGCTTGCGGAGCTCGACGAGGATCACTGCGCGCCGCCGGCGATCATCGGGTACTGCCGGCGATCCGGGTACCACCGGCGATCCGGTCGCTGCCGTGGGTGGTGACCGCCAGCACGACGTCCTCCAGGCTGCGCCGCTCCGCTCGCAGGTCGGCAACCCGGACGCCGGCCGCGACCAGCTCGGCGTTGAGCCGCGCCGGGTCGTCGGCCTGGACCCAGATTCGGTCGGCCTCGCGATGCGCCAGCCGGCCGTCGAGCAGCGCCAGCGCCCGCTCCGCGTCCGGGGTGCCAACCACGACGTTGCCGGTCAGCCGGCGCAGCGCGGCCAGCTCGTCCTGCACCACCAGCCGCCCGCGGTCGACGACACCGACCGTCGTACACAGCG
The DNA here is from genome assembly GCA_017882835.1 of Frankiaceae bacterium. Taxonomy (GTDB): domain Bacteria; phylum Actinomycetota; class Actinomycetes; order JADGOU01; family JADGOU01; genus JADGOU01. The sequence continues at coordinate 14,244 of JADGOU010000011.1, forward strand.
CTTCGACCTCGGCCAGCAGGTGGCTGGACAGGAAGATGGTCGTCCCGCCGTAGTTGAGCTCGAGCAACAGCTCGCGGACCTCGTGGATGCCTTGCGGATCCAGGCCGTTGGTCGGCTCGTCCAGAATCAGCAGCCGCGGCGCCCGCAGCAGCGCCGCGGCCAGCCCGAGCCGCTGCCTCATCCCCAGGCTGTAGGCCTTGACCGGCCGGCGCCCGACCGCGTCCAGACCGACTCGTTCGAGGGCCGCGTCGATGCGCGCCCGTCTTGTCCGTCGGGGCGCTCCCGGGCCGGCCGCGTCCATCAGCTCTAGGTTCGCCCGGCCGCAGAGATGGCCGTACGCCGCCGGACCCTCGACCAGCGCGCCGACCTGGGCCAGCACCGACCGCGCCTGCCGCGGCATCGGCTGGCCGAGCACCTCGATGGAGCCGCCGGAGGCGAACACCAGCCCCAGCAGCATCCGCAACGTGGTGGTCTTCCCGGACCCGTTCGGACCGAGGAAGCCGTAGCGCGCCCCGGTCGGAACGGCGAGGTCGACGGCGTCGACGGCGAGTACGGCGCCGAACCGTTTGCTCAGCCCGGTGGTAGCGATGGCGAGCGTCACGTCGGGCGCCATCATGTCGGCCGGCGAGGCGGCGGATTGGCGGCCAGCGCGGCGACGGCCCGCCCCAGTGGGGCTTCCCCAACCGTCCCGGCTACCAGGTAGAAGCGTCGCCCCAGTCGGACGGCGACCGCGTTGAGCAGTGGGGTGGCGATCGTGCTCCCCTCGAAGTCGGCGACACCGTCCAACTTCAGCGGCCCGGCCGGTGGACCGGACAGTCGTCGCAGCACGCCGTGAGCGACATCGGCGGACAACGGGAGCACGGCGACCAGCCCGAAGCCGGTGCCGTAGGTCGCCACCCCGCGGGGCACGCCGGCCACGACGTCGCGGCGCGCCAGGCCGGCGAGGGCGGTGGGCAACATGTACGGCGCGAACCGGTCCACCAGCGCGGTGATGTCCGGGGCAGCCGTGGTGGTCACCTGGACACCTGCCGGTGGCGTGAAGGTCAGCAGCACTCGGTCCGGCGCGGCCAGGCGAAGGTCAAGGAAGCCGGCGGTCAACGCAGGTGTGGTGGCGTCCCGCGGGGTGATCGCGACGCGCACTGGCAACCCGGTGGCGGCGTCGGCGTACAGGTCGACGAAGCCGATGGTGGTAGCCAGGTCGCGGGGGGTTATCCGCAGGCCCAACGCCGTCCGGCCGGCGATACGGCGGGGCGGCAGGCTCCGCAGCTCGTCCGGTCCGGCCGCAGCGGCGAACCGGCGGGCCAGGTCGGGCGGCAGCAGGTCGGCGGCTCGTGGCAGGCGCACCGGCGGCTCGCCGGTCACCAGGGTGGCCCGGCCCGGGTCGAACTCCCACAGCCAGGTGCCCCCGGTGGCGGCGTAGGTGCCGTCCTCCCCCGCCGGCTTGACCGTGTCCACCCGCCACCGGTCGGGCGCGGCGTACCAGGCGCGCAGCCGGGTGGTCCCGCCGAGCAGGGCCGGCAGGTCGCCGAGCTGGGGAACGTCCGGCACCGCAAGGGTGCCGTTGGCCTCGGCGTACCCGGAGAAAGCGACAGTCGCGGAGCTCCGTACTCGCGCCAGCAGTACGTCGGGCGACGGCGAACTGGCGGCGACCGGCCAGGCCCCGACCGCGGTGGGCAGGACGGCCAACGCCAGGGCGCCGATGGCCACGGCGGCCCACCGCCAGGTCGCCAGCCGGCGCAGGACGCTCACCACATGACGGTACGTCGCCTGGGCAACTTCGGCGGCCGGACTCAGAGCGGCGGCAGCACCGGAGACCGGGCGGAGGCGACGGCGCTGCGCGGCAGGCCATCGGGGTAGCCGTAGACGGCACCGAACGGGATCTGCACGGTGCGGGTGCACCGGACCACCGCTGTCGTACCGTCACCGCCGACGGACCCGCTGACGGTCAGCCCGTCCGGGTCCCCGCCATAGCCGCCGACGCCGACGTAGCGGGCAACGGCCGCCTCCACCGCTGTCAGGTCGAGCGGCAGCCGCTGGCCGTCGGTGGTTCCCGCGACGGGGCCCGCCGCGTAGAGCGCGCCCTCGTTCACCGACTGGGCGGCGGCGACCGCGGCCCCGTCGCACACAGCGGCCAGGTCGCGCTGGGCGAGGAATGCCGTCGACGCGGTCACGGCTCCGAAGATCAGCAAAGCGGCGAGCACGAAGAAGCCCAGCACGAGCGGGATCATGGAACCCCGGTCGTCGCCTCGACGCACGAACCGCAACCGCGCCGTCAGCCGGCTCCCGGTCATCCGGGCGGCCGAAACTGATCGACGTGTACGACGTACCGGCCGGTCACGGTGGTGCGCGAGACGGGAAGAAACCCGGGCACGCCGGGAATCGGGATCGGCCGGGTCACACAGACCGCAAAGTCGGTGCCGGGCTCTAGCCGGTCCACCCCACCGGCCGCTGGGCACGAGGCTCCGGCGGGACCGTAGCTCAGCGTCCGGGCGCTGTCCGGCGCGAGGCCTTGGTCCTGCAGGGCCAGGTCGGCCGCGTAGTCGGCCCGGGCGGCGCCCTCGGCGAAGGTCTGGGCCGTGACCACCGCGCGGCCTGCCTCTCGCGCGGCCTGCTTGACGGCGAAGACGTTGCGCTGGACCTCGAACGCCGCGAGCACCAGATAGATCAACGGGACCATGACGACCACGGCGAGAAAGATGAACTCGATGATGGCGCTGCCGTCGTCGATGCCGCTGCCGTCGTCGCGGGCGGCGACCCTGGGCCCGGCGACCCTGGGCCCGGGCCACGAGCGGACCGCCATCAGCGGCCTTCCTTGATAGCCCGAGCGGTCACGTCGACCGGCAGTAGCACTCCGAGCCAGGCCAGCAGCGGCGGGACAGTGCCGGTGACGTGCACGCTGACCAGCGTGCTGCCAGCCACGCCGGCCACCTCGGCTGGTGCGTAGGTGAGGCCGCCGGCGAGCCGACCGGACAGCGCCGTGCCCACGATCTCCCGCGTCCGAGGGGCGGCCTCGGCCGAGTCGCGGTCGGCGTTGGCGGCGTACCGAACGCCTTCGGCGGCACTGGCGGCGATGACGTTGCGTACGTGCAGGTACACCCCCACCTGCAGCACGGCGAGCAGCAAGGTGATCAGCAGCACGGACACCAGCACGAACTCGACCGCCGCGGAGCCGCGCTCGTCCGCAGCGGCGGACTCGACAGCGGCGGACTCGACAGCGGCGGCAGGCAAGGGGCCTACTTGGCGCCGGTAACGCTGTTCAGCGCGTTGCTGACCGCATCGGTGATCGCGCCCTTGAAGACGCCCAAGATGGCGACGACCAGCGCTGCGGTCATCACCGTCACCATGACCCAGCCGGGCACGTCGCCGCGTTCCGGATCGCCCGCGGACGCGCGGGCGTGGAATGCGACGATCATTCGCAGGGACAGTTCTACGGGGCTCACAAGCCTGCTCCTCGGTCTGGGTACCACGGTTGTCGATCACGGCGGCTAGGGTCAGCGGGCCAAAGTCACCAGCGAGAACAGGCCGGGGTAAAGGGCGAACACTACGGTCACCGGCAGCACGAGAAACACGACCGGAAACATCATCGCGATTTCGCGGCGCCCACCCGCCTCCAGCAGCGCCCGCTTGCCGGCCTCGCGGACGTCCACAGCCTGAGCCCGCAGCACCTCGGCGAGCGGCGTGCCGCGCTCGATCGCCACGACCATGCCGTCGACGAAGCGAGCCAGCGCCTCGACGCCGGTGCGGTCTCGCAGGCTGGCCAACGCCGCCATCAGCGGGGTGCCCGCCCGGGTCTGCGCGAGGACGGCGGAGAGCTCCCGGACGAGCTCGCCGCTGCCGAGCCGGCAGACCCGCTCGATCGCCCCGACCGGCCCCTCGCCGGCCGCGACGGCCAACGCCAACAACTCGGCGACGGTCGGAAACTCGGCCAGCATGGCGGCCTCCCGCCGACGCACCTGGACGGTCAGCCAGTAGTCCCGGCCGAGCACGCCACCGACGACCCCGACGACGGTGAGCATCACGGCCGAGAGCGGGTTGGCCTTGCCGGTCAGCGCGCCAAGACCGATCGCCGCCAAGGCGGCCAGCAGACCGAGCGCCGCCCATACCACCTGCTCTACCCGGAACTCGGGCACGCCTTGACCCCGGCCGAGCGCCTCCAACCGGCGACGGACCGACGCCGTGCCGCCGATATGACGCTCCAGCAGGTCGGTCGCGTCGCTGAGGACCGGCCGCAGCAGCCGCTCCAGCGTAGGAAACGGCGTCACCGTCGGCGTTGGATCGAGCAACCGGGATGGGCGCGGCGCGTCCCGCAGGTAGGGGGCCAACCGATCGTCGAGGCTCGGCCCACGCCGCAGCACCGGAGCGGCCGTGGCGGTCAACAGCGTCCCGCTGCCGCCGGCGAGTCCAACCAGCGCACCAGCGAGCGGCAGGTTCACCGCAACACCCGCTGGTCCTCGGGCAAGCGCCCGATCTGGAGCATCAGCCGGTACGCCGCGAACGACACGACCCCGCCCACAGCAAGCACGACCACGCCGCCGGTGCTGTTGTAGGCCTGGATCGTCTGCGACTGGGTGCCCAGCAGCAGCAGGACGGCCCACGGCGCGGCGACCGCCAGCCGGGCGGCGTTCACCGTCCAGCCCTGCCGCGTCTCCAGCTCGGCGCGGGCGCGGGCGTCTTCGCGGAGAAAGGCCGACAACGTCCGCAGCAGCCGGCCGAGGTCCGTGCCGCCGACCTCGCGCGCCATCCGCAGCGACTCCAGGATGCGGTCGGCCACCGGGTCGGCGAGGCTGTCCTTCAGCCGGTCCAGGCAGCTGCCGAAGCGGCCGCTGGCCCGGTAGTCGGCGCCGAACCGGTTGAACGGCTCGCGCAGCGGCTCCGGTCCCCGGGTGCCCAAGGCGGACAGGGCCTCGGGCAGCGAAAGCCCGGCCCGGACCGCGGAGGCCAAGTTGTCCACCGCCTCCGGCCAGACGTCGCGCAGCTCCACCGCCCGCCGCCGACGCTGCCGCTGGACCAGGGCGACCGGCAGCATCGCGCCGAAGACCCCGAAGGCCGCCGCCACCGGCGCGGTGCGGGTCACCGTCAGCATGGCGACGGCGACCGCGAGGCCGGCGCCGGCCTGCAGCCCGGCGAGCCGCCCGGGCGTGATTCCGTCCAGGCCGGCCTGGCGCAGCATGTCGGTGCGCCGGTTCCGCCACCTCGAAGCCGGTCGAGCGCGCCGAGGTCGGCCGGTGTTCAGCAGCAGGAACACGCCCAGTCCGAAGGCCAGGCCGACGGCGGCACCCACCTAGGGCCCGCCTTCATCGGCGGCCAGCAAGGCGGCCAGGTCGTAACCGGCCTGGGTGAAGCGGTCCCGGTGCGGCGGATAACCGTCCGCCCGCACCAGCCGGCCACCGCGGGTGTGGAAGACGGCGGCGGTCTCCACCACGTCACCTTCGACCCGGCCCGGTACGGCGGCGATCTCGCGCACCCGCCGGTGCCCGGTCGGGTCCGTGCTGGCGTGCACCACCAGGTCGATCGAGGCCGCGACGGTCGGTACGACGAAGTTGTGGCCCACGTTCTCGCCGGCCAGCAACGGCAGCGTGCACATCTTCGTCACCGCCTCGCGCGCGGAGTTGGCGTGGATCGTGCACATCCCCGGTAGGCCCGAGTTCAGGGCGATCAGCAGGTCCAGGCACTCCTCCTGGCGGACCTCGCCGACGATGATCCGAGTCGGGCGCATCCGCAGAGCTTCCTTGATCAGCCGGCGCAGCCGAACCTCCCCGGTGCCTTCGAGGTTGGGCTGGCGGGTCTGCATAGACACCCAGTCGGGCAACGGAATGCGCAGCTCGAAGACCTCTTCACAACTGACGACCCGCTCGGAGCCCGGGATGGCCGCGGCCAGGCAGTTGAGCAAGGTCGTCTTCCCCGCCTGCGTTCCGCCCGCCACGATGATGTTCAGGCCGCTGACGACGGCTGCCTCAAGGAACCGGGCCGCCGCCGAGGTGAGCGTCCCGAGCCCCACCAGCTCGTCTAGCGAGTGGGCGGTCAGGATGAACTTGCGGACGTTCACCGCCATGTGGCGCCGGGTGATGTCCGGGATGACGACGTGCAGCCGGCTGCCGTCCGGCAGCATCGCGTCGACGAACGGCGTAGACAGGTCCACCCTTCGCCCGGACGACTTGAGCATCTTCTCGACCAGGTCCTCGACCTGGCCGGCGGACAGGATCGTCGTCGTCAGCTCGCTGCGGCCGCGCTTGGCCACGAAGACCCGGCCCGGCTCGTTGATCCAGATCTCCTCGATCCGCGGGTCGTCCAGATAACGTTGCAGTGGACCGAAGCCGGCTACCGCGTCGTACACCTGACGAGCGGTTGAACGCGGGTCCGGTAGCCGCGGCAAGGACGACGACAGGGTGCGCTCGTCATAGTCGGTGATGACCTCGTCGACCAGCCGCCGAACCGCGAGCGGATCGGCGCTGGGGTCGAGCCCGCGGCGGCGGACGAGCTCCCGGACCTCCCCCTCCACGGTGTCGACCGCGCCCACGCCGCTCCCGCCACATCGAAGATCTGCTGGTCAGCGGGCTGCCGACCGGACAAAGGCACCCTAACGGACAGCCAAATGCGGTCCGCACCCCCTGTGGACAACGTGACCGACGGGGTAGCTCCGCTCGAGCGCGCCGGGCTGCAGCAGCGTCCGGCGCACGCCGGCACTCGGGGTCCCGCTGCTCATGATGGCGCTGATCGGGACCCTGGCCACGAGGTTCAGGTCGGGTTGCCGGTGCTGGCGCGCAACGCCTTTCACGGCAATGCCTCGACGTAGGGCTTCATGGCCTCGGCCACGGGACTCGGCGCGGCCGTCGGCGCTCTGGTCACGGCCGGCCGAGGTCGCACCAGGCTCCGGGCGCTGACGATAGGGGCCGCAGCGTTCGAGTTGCTCATCCTGGCCGCCGCGGCAGCGCCGAGTCTGCCGATCGAGCTGCTGGTGCTCGCCCTGGTCGGGCCCCGCCAGCGTGTCGTTCCTCGCCGTGGGCAACACCACTGTCCAGCTCACCACGCTGCCGCCGATGCGTGGTCGGGTGATGGCGCTGTAGGCGGTCGCGTTCCTGGGATCGACCCCGGTCGGTGGTCCGGCACGGGTTGGGTCAGCCGGTACGGCGGCGGCCGGGCCGGCCTGGTACTTGGGGGCAGCGCCGGCCTGCTGGCCGCGGAGCTAGGCCTGGCGGCGCGGCTGGGCTTGGCGGCGCGACGTAGCGATCGAGTGGGAGCCGAGTCGGCACCGATGACCCCGACAGCGACCGGCACGGTGCGCCCGCGCCGGCTTGATCATCGAGTCAGCTGCCCGCCTACCGCCAGCCGCCCCACCGTCGAAGCATCGTCCAGTCACCGCGGCGGTCGTGCTCCCCACGGGCGTCATCGGCCACCGCGCCGTTGGGCGGGACCGAGTGCGTCGCTGTCGCCCCCGCCGCGGCCGGTGTCGTCGGTACGGCGGGTTGCGCCGAGGCAGCTGGAGTACGCATCGCTGCTGCCGACGGCATTGGCGCAGGTGTCCTGCCCGGGACGACACCCGACTGGGCAGCCGGACTAGCCGCCGGTGTGCGGGC
>JADGOU010000187.1 GCA_017882835.1 Frankiaceae bacterium
CCCGCGGTGACCGTGCCGACCTGACCGGCGGCGGTCCCGGCAGCTACGGACCGCATTGCCGCCAGCACCTTCGCCACGGACCGGGGCGCGACGAAGGCCACCAGACAGCCTTCGTTGGCCACGTGCAGCGGGTCGAGGCCGAACAGGTCGCAGGCGGCGGCGACCTCCGCCGGCACGGGTAGGGCTGACTCGTCCAGCAGAACTGCCACCCGCGACGCAGCGGCGATCTCGTTGAGGGCCGAGGCCAGACCGCCCCGGGTCGGGTCGCGCAGCGCATGGACGTCGGCGCCACCGGCGGCCACCATCTCGGCCACCAGCCGGTGTAGCGGCTGGCTGTCGGAGGTGATGGCGCTCTCGAAGCCCAAGCCCTCCCGGACGCTGAGCACCGTGGTGCCGTGTAACCCAATGGGTCCGGAGAGCAGTACGGCGTCTCTCGCCTGCACCCGGTCAGCCCCGATCTGCGCACCGTCGAGCAGACACCCCACGCCGGCGGTGGTGACGAACATCTGATCGGCGGCACCCCGACCCACCACCTTGGTGTCGCCGGCGACGATGGTGACGCCGCAGGCTGCCGCCGCGACGCCCATCGACGTCACGATGGCGCGCAGGGTCTCGATCGGCATCCCCTCCTCGATGACCAGGGCTGCGGTGAGAGCGATGGGTACGGCGCCGCGCATCGCCAGGTCGTTGACAGTGCCGTGCACCGCCAGCGATCCGATGTCGCCGCCGGGAAAGACCAGTGGGCTGACAACGAAGGAGTCGGTGCTGATCACGACGGCCCCCGACCGCAGCGCGGCGGAGGCCGGCAGCGCCACGACCGCGGCGTCCTGCAGCACGCCCCCCGCCGCGGCGGCCCCGAGCGCCGGGACAATGACGTCGCGGATCAGCTCGGCGGAGAGCTGACCTCCGGACCCGTGCCCGAGCAGCACCCGCTCGGTCTCGACCAGCGGCACCGGACAACTGGCGGCCGCGGGGTCCACAGTGCCGGTCATGCGGTGCCGGTCATGCGGTGCCGGTCATGCGGTCCGCCCGGCTCGATGGAATGCAGCACAGGTGCCTTCGCTGGACACCATCGGAGCCCCCAGCGGAGAGCGGGGGGTGCAGATCCGGCCGTACGCCGCACAGTCGGTGGGGTTCTTCGTGCCCTGCAGCACCTCGCCGGCGATGCAGAGCGGGTTCTCGGCGGCGACGATGTCGCCCACGTCGAAGCGGAGCTCCGCGTCGTACGCCGCGAACTCGTCGGCCAGCCGCAGGCCGCTGGCGGGGATGGCCCCGATGCCGCGCCAGGTGCGGTCGGTGACCTCGAACACCCGTTCCAAGGCCAGTTGGGCGGGGCGGTTGCCGTCCCGGCGGACGGCCCGGGCGTACTGGTTCTCCACCTCGGCGCGGCCCTGCTCCAGCTGGCGGACGGTCATCAGGATGCCTTCGAGCAGGTCGAGCGGCTCGAACCCGGTCACCACGATCGGTACGGCGTACTTCGCGGCGATCGGCTCGTACTGCGCCCACCCCATGACCGCACACACGTGACCGGCGGCCAGGAACCCCTGTACCTGGCAGTCCGGTGCCTCCAGCACAGCCGTCATCGCTGGCGGGACGAGCACGTGACTGGCGAGCATGCTGAAGTTCTCCAGCCCGCGGCGGACGGCTTCCAACAGGGCCATGGCGTTGGCCGGCGCCGTGGTCTCGAAGCCGACGGCGAAGAAGACCACCTGCCGGTCCGGATTGGCGACCGCCAACCGGACGGCGTCCACCGGGGAGTAGACGATCCGGATGTCGGCCCCGCGGGCCTTGAGCGCGAGCAGGTCGGTGCTGCTGCCCGGCACCCGCAGCATGTCGCCGTAGCTGACGAAGGTCACATCCGGCCGGGCGGCGATGGCCAAGGCCCGGTCGAGCACCTCCAGCGACGTCACGCACACCGGGCAGCCGGGACCGTGAATCATCCGAACGGGGAGCACCTCGTCGATGCCCTGCCGGACCAGGGTGTGGGTCTGGCCCCCGCAGACCTCCATGATCGACCATCGTTGGGTCGCGGTGGCGCACACCTCGTGCACGAGTCGGCGGGCGAGGACGGGGTCGCGGTACTCGGCGAGGTACTTCACGGCAAACCAGGTGACGGCGTGGTAGCCACCCCGGAGCCCGGTGCCGGCTCGCCCAGCTCGGCCGCCAGGGCATCGCCGTCCATGGTGCGCAGCACCTCCAGCGTCCGCTGGGCCTCAGCCTCGTCAACCTCGGTGATCGCAAAGCCCACGTGCACGATGACGTAGCTGCCAACCTGCGTTTCCGGCAGATACACCAGGCAGACGTCGCGTCGGATGCCACCGAAGTCCACCTGTGCCATCGGCAGCCCGCCTTCGTCGTCGATGGCAAGCACGCGTCCCGGCACGCCTAGGCACATGGTGGCCTCCTACCCGACCTGGCCGGCGGCCGATGGCGCGGCCGCCACCGCCGGCTTGCGCAGCTGGCGCACCGCCTCCTGGAACGGCGCCGCGCAGGCCTGGGCCAGCGTCCGACCGCGCTCCGGCGACGGCAGTCCGCGTACGTCGGGCACCAAGTTCACCGACAGGTACCGACCGACCGGCTCGAGCTCGGCGGCGAAGACCGGACGGGCTCGACCGGCCACCGTCAGCTGGTCGGGCGCCACGCCGTCCGGGGGGAAGAACAGGCCGTTCAACGTCCACGGCGTGAGCAGCACCATGGTGGGCACGTCCTCGACGACCAGCGGCTCGATGACGTCCACCGGCAACCTCGGGTTGGCCGCCGGATCACCCAGGAAGACCTCGCGGTGCACGCGGGTGAAACTCGCCAACACGGCTGCACTCAGTTCCTGGATGTCCCGCATCCGTGCACTGTGCAACGTCACTGCCGGTTTGGTAAGGACCGGCGGAGCCCAAGCACAGGGGACCAAAGGCCCTGCCTGACCTGCGGCAGCGACCGTACCGTGACCGGCATTTCCCGACGCCGGGAGTAATCCATGTCGATTGTGCCGCCTGCACCCGCCCCATCGCAAACCGCGTCGACCGCGAATGGACCCATCGACGACGGCCTGCTTGCCCGGCTGTTCGAGCTGGGGGTGGATCGACGGTCATTTCTCAAGTACTGCGGGGTGCTGACCGCAACGCTGGCGCTGCCACCCAGTTTCGCACCGCGGGTGGCCGCGGCCGTCGCGGCGGCGGACAAGCCGTCGATGGTCTATCTCGCCTTCCAGGACTGCACGGGCAACGCCGAGTCCATGCTCCGGGCGCGCAACCCCGACATTGCCTCGGTCATCCTCGACCTGATGTCGGTGGACTACCAGGAGACCGTGATGGCCGCCGCCGGCGAGCAGTCCAAGCAGGCCCGCGACGCGGCGGTCGGCAAGGGTGGCCACATCCTCGTCGTCGAGGGCTCCGTCCCGCTCGGCGGCGACGGCTACTGCACGATCGGCGGCGAGTCCGCCCAGCAGATCCTGAAGAAGGCGAGCAAGGGTGCCGCCGCCATCATCAACGTCGGCACCTGCTCGGCCTTTGGCGGCCTGCCGGCGGCGCATCCCAACCCAACGAAGGCGGTCGCGGTGGGCGACGTCGTCTCCGGCGTACCGATCGTCAACCTGCCGGGCTGCCCAATGAACGTGGACAACCTGACGGCGACCATCGCGCACTACCTGACGTTCAAGGCGCTGCCAGCGCGGGACAGCCAGCAGCGGCCGTTGTTCGCCTACGGCGACCGCATTCACGACAACTGCCCGCGCCGCGGTCACTTCGACGCGGGCCAGTTCGCCATGGCCTGGGGCGACGAGGGGCACCGGGAGGGGTACTGCCTCTACCGCCTCGGCTGCAAGGGGCCGAGCACCTTCCACAACTGCCCGATCCTGAAGTGGAATGGCGGCACGCAGTGGCCGATCGGAGCCGGGCATGGCTGCGTCGGCTGCTCCGAGGCCGGGTTCTGGGACACCATGACGCCGTTCTACGACCGGCTGCCGCACATCGAGGGCTTCGGCGTGGACAGCACGGCCGAGAAGCTCGGTCTCACCGTGGTCGGCGCGACTGCCGTCGGCTTCGGCCTGCACGGCGTCGGCAAGACGCTACAGAACAAGCTCGGCCGAAACAGCGATGAGCAGTCGACGGTTGACGTCACCGATGGCAGTACCGACCTCGGCTCCGCCGGATTCGGCTCGTCGCCGGCTGGCCGCGACAACCCCGACGGAAAGGCAGGACCGGCGTGAGCCCGCGCATCGTCGTCGACCCGATCACCCGCATCGAGGGGCACCTGCGGATCGAGGCCCAAGTCGACGGCGGCATGGTGCAGGACGCCTGGTCGTCGACGACAATGTGGCGCGGCCTGGAGCAGATCCTCATCGGCCGGGACCCGCGCGACGCCTGGTATTTCGCCCAGCGCATCTGCGGGGTCTGCACCACCGTGCACGCGCTGGCCTCGATCCGGGCGGTCGAGGACGCCCTCGACATCACCCCACCGCTCAACGCCCGGCTGTTGCGCGACCTGATCGGGGTCAGCCAGTACGTCCACGACCACGTCGTGCACTTCTACCACCTGCACGCGCTGGACTGGGTTGACGTGGTGTCGGCGCTCAAGGCCGACCCGCAGCAGGCGGCCGTGGTCGCGCAGTCGCTGTCGGACTATCCCCGCAACACCGCGAAGCAGATGACCGCGGTGCAGCAACGGCTGCAGGCCTTCGTCCAGGGCGGCCGGCTCGGTCCGTTCGCCAACGGCTACTGGGGCCACCCGGCGTACAAGCTGTCGCCAGAAGTCAACCTGCTTGCGGTCAGCCACTATCTCGATGCGCTGGACTTCCAACGCGACTACGTCAAGATTCACGCTCTGCTGGGTGGCAAGAACCCGCACCCGCAGACCTACGTCGTCGGCGGGATGGCCATTCCGATCGACCCGAACAGCCAGTACGCCATCAACGACAACACCCTGCAGCAGGTGCGCGGCCTGTTGCAGAGCGGGCTGAACTTCGTCAACCAGGCCTACATCCCCGACCTGGTCGCCATCGGCAAGAGCTACCCGGAGTGGACCGCCATCGGCGGCGGCCTGAACAGCTACATGACTTTCGGCGACTTCGGCGGCGCGCAGCCGAAGCGGGGCCAGACCGACACTGCCGGCATCCTGCCCAGCGGTATCGTCCGCAACGGCGACCTGTCCAAGGTCGAGCCCGTCGACCCCATGAAGATCACCGAAGACGTCGCCCGGGGCTGGTACAGCTACCGCGAGGGAGACGGCACGCCGCTTCGGCCGTACGACGGGGAGACCACTGCCAACTACACCGGACCCAACCCGCCGTACGACTTCCTCGACGTGGACAAGAAGTACACCTGGCTCAAGGCGGCGCGCTACGACGGCATCCCGGTCGAGGTTGGACCGCTGGCCCGGATGATGGTCGGATACGCCGCCGGGGACGCTCGGATCAAGCCGCTCGTCGACGGCGCTTTGCAGACGCTGGGGGTCGGTCCGGCGGCGCTGCACTCCACCCTCGGGCGCACGCTCGCGCGCGGGCTGGAGACCAAGCTGCTCGCCGATCAGTCGCTGGGCCTGCTCGACCAACTGGTCGCCAACATCGCCGGTGGGGACCTGGCCGTGCACGCCGGCGTCAAGTGGGAACCGAAGTCGTGGCCGGCGAAGGCTCGGGGGGTGGGTTTTCACGAGGCACCGCGCGGCGCGCTCTCGCACTGGATCGTGATCGAGGATCAGAAGATCAAGGGCTACCAGGCCGTCGTGCCCTCGACCTGGAACGCCAGCCCCCGCGATGCCAAGGGCCAGCCGGGCGCGTACGAGGCCGCGCTGGTCGGCACGCCGATCGCCGATCCGAAACAGCCGCTGGAGATCCTGCGCACGGTGCACTCCTTCGACCCGTGCATGGCCTGTGCCGCCCACGTCATCGACGCCGACGGCACGCCGATCGTGGAGGTGAGGGTGCAGTGAGCTCCGAGGCCTTCGCCCGGCCGGCCCCGGCGCGGACCGGCGCCCCGGTCGCCCGGCCCGGCGGCGCCAGCGAGAGCCCGCGACTAGTGACCCTGCGGGTGTGGCAGTTGCCGGTGCGGCTCATTCACTGGGGTCTGGTGGTCACCATCAGCGGGCTGGCGCTCACCGGCCTCTACATCGGGGTGCCGGCGCTGACGCTGGTGGGCGCACCAAAGGTGATGGCCTGGGCGCACAGCTTGCAC
>JADGOU010000188.1 GCA_017882835.1 Frankiaceae bacterium
AGGCGATGTGGAAGGCGCGGCCGGTGGTCGCCAGCGGCGTCGGCGGCATCCTCGACCAGATCTCCGACGGCCAGCACGGTGTGCTGGTCGGGCCCGAGGACCTCGATGCCTTCGCGGCGGCGCTGACCCGGCTGCTGACCGATGCCGCCGAGTCGCGTCGCCTTGGGCAGGCGGCCCGGGAGCGCGTGCTCAACCACTACCTGGCGGACCGGCAGCTCACCCAGTGGGCGCAGCTGTTCGCCGCCATTGCCACGGCCTGACCCGCGCGCTCGCCGGCCGCCGACCGGGGGCCGTCACGGGGTTGCGAAGAACGCGGCGGGGAGTGACGTGGACCGTCGAGCACGGCCAGGCGATCGGGCCGATCCGACCGGCTCCCCGGCGTCGCCGGGGCGATGGCCGCGCCTCCCACCGGCTCGGCAAGCCCACCGAGCGTTGCTGTGTACCCGGAATCCCGGCTAGCAGCGGCTACGGTGGCGATCATGACGAAGCCCCCTGTCGGGACTCGGCCGGGTCGGTGCGCTTGCCACTGATGAGCACGAGGAGCGTGATGCTGCGGTAGGTGAGTTCGACGAGCAGCGCCCCCGCGGCGCCGAGAGTGCCCGCGATCGCCAGGCGCAGCGGTGTGTCGTCGAGAAGGAACACGCCGTGCCCGAGTGGCGGGATGGCGACGATGAGGGTGGCGGTGGCTGCCATCGTGGCCATGAGGGCGAGTTTCCAGCCGGTCAGCGGACGGGCGAGGACGAGCAGGGTCCACAGGGACACGATGAGCACGATCAGGGTGGCGGTCGTGCGTGCCTCGGCGACGTCGGAGCCGTGGTCGAGCAGCCGGGTCCCCTCGTAACCGATGTAGGCACTAACGCCGGTGACGATGCCGGTGGGGATCGCGAAGCGCAAGACTCGATGCAGGAAACCGGGTATGTAACGGCGGTGGTTCGGGCCGAGAGCCAGCGCGAACGCGGGCACTCCGATTGTGATAGCGGAGATCAACGTCAGCTGAATGGGCGCCAGCGGGTAGGCAGTGTGGGTAAACGCGACGATGACGGCCAGGACTAGCGAGTAGATGTTCTTCACCAGGAAGAGGTTTGCGGCCCGCTCGATGTTGGCGATGACCCGACGTCCCTCGGCGACGACGTCGGGCAGGTGGGCGAAGCTTCCGTCGAGCAGAACAAGCTGAGCTACCGCGCGGGTGGCGGGGGTGGCGTTGCCCATAGCGATACCGATGTCGGCGTCTTTGAGCGCGAGAGCGTCGTTGACGCCGTCGCCTGTCATCGCGACGACGTGCCCGCGATGTTGCAGCGCCCGCACCACGGCGCGTTTCTGGTGCGGTGTCACCCGCCCGAAAACGCTGTGCGTCTCCAGCACCCCACCCAACTCTTCTAGGTCCTCGGGCAACGTCCGGGCGTCGATTGCGTCCGCGGGGCTGTGCACGCCTGGCATGTGCAAGGCCGCGGCGACCGCACCGACCGTGCGTGGGTTGTCACCCGAGATCACCTTCAGGGCGACACCCTGCTCGGTGAAATAGCGCAACGTGGCGTCGGCGTCCTCGCGCACATGCTCAGCCAGTAGGACCAGCGCCGCCGGCAGAAGGTCACGGGGGAGGGTCGCGTCGCTGGTAATGCTGCTGGTCGCGTCCGTGGATGCCAGCAGCAGCAGGCGGGAGCCTGCTGCGGCCAGGGTGTCGGCGCGGCCCCGCGCGTCGGCCTGGGCCGGGCTCGCCGGGGTGTGAAGGACCATCTCCGGGGCGCCGAGCACCCAGTTGCCGTGCCTATCGACCGAGATGGCCGACCACTTCCGAGCGGAGGAGAACGGGACAGCGGCGATCTGCCGCCAACTCGTCGCAGGGAACTCAGCCGACAGCGCGGCCGCTGTCGCGTTCGCGTCGCCGGCCCGCGTCAGCAGGCCGAGCGCAGCGCGAACGTTACTGTCGTCGGCACCCGGGCACAGTTCCAGCCGGTCGAAGCGGATATCGCCGTAGGTGAGCGTGCCTGTCTTGTCCAGGCAGACGACATCGACGCGGGCCAGAGACTCGACCGCGGGCAGTTCCTGCACCAGCGAGGACCGGCGGGCCAGACTGACTGTGGCGATCACGAACGCCAAGCTGGTGAGCAATACCAGTCCCTCGGGCACCATTCCTACAAGGGCCGCGACCGTGCCTGTCATCGCGTCGCGCCAGCCGTGGTTGTCTGTGCTGCGGAACTGACTCCAGATCAGGACCGGTGCCACCACGACGAGCGTGACCGAGATCCACCTGAGCAGCCGGTTCGTGCCCGACACGAGCTCTGAATGCGTCACGCTGTACCGGCGGGCCTCGGCCGTCAGCTTCGCGGCGTAGGCATCTGCGCCGACCGCGGTGGCCTGGAAGTGCCCTTCGCCGGCGACAACGATCGAGCCTGACCGCACTTGATCACCACCGGCGGTCTTCGCGACCGACTCCGACTCCCCGGTGAGCAGTGACTCGTCGACCTCCAGTCCCGCCGACTCACGCACCAACCCGTCGGCCGGAACCTGGTCACCGGCGTGCACCACGAGCAGGTCGTCCAGGACGACCTCAGCGACGTCGATGTCGTGCGGCGTGTTGTCCCGCACCACGCGCGCGCGGGGCGCGTTGAGCAACGCGAGCCGATCGAGGGTTCGTTTGGCCCGCACCTCCTGCACGATCCCGATCGCCGCATTCGCGATCACAACCAGCCCGAAAAGGCCGTTCTGCCAGCGCCCCGTGAAGAGGATGACAACGAACAGAGTCACCAGCAGGCCGTTGAAGACGGTGAAGACGTTAGCCTTCAAGATCTCGGCGAGAGTGCGGCTCGTGCGCTGGTCCGTGGCGTTCGTCCGCCCGGCTGCGACGCGCTCAGCAACCTGGACCGCGCTCAGACCTGACGCTGGGGTGACGAACTGCGACGCACGGGACGGCTTCGCCTCTCCGGGCGCGCCGAATACGGAGCTCAGCGGCAACCCGACGCCGGCCATCGGACCCGAACGGGTTGCCGACCCGCGTGCGCATCCTCGCCGTACTGCCGACGAACCGAGACGCGCCCCATGAGATGGATGGTCCCACGTCGCACCGGCCCCGCCCGCCGGTAGACGACGAGGCAGGAGGGCATCTAGCGATCCTTGGTCGCTAGGAGCATGTCCTCGTCACACCCCGATCATCTCCCCGCCGCGGCTCCCGCTGCGGGACCTCGAGCCGGCGTGTTACGGGGACACGCTCCTAGGTCCGGCTGGGCTGCGGTCCGCACCGGCGTCGGAGGTCACACCAGCCACCGGATACTGCCCAGCTCGGCGACGCGGCGCACGGCGTGTCGTCTCTCCGTGCGGGAGAAGGCAGGCGCTCCCTCTCCGGACCTGGTCCAGGCCCGGAGAGTTCCCGTCCTCCAGCAGACCGCGACAGGATGTCGGCCGTCAGCGCCTCCAGGGACGGCTGGTTCGGCGGAGGACGTCCACCTTCCGTGACGGCGCACTGCCGGTGCGCGCGAAGG
Source organism: Frankiaceae bacterium (assembly GCA_017882835.1). Classification (GTDB taxonomy): domain Bacteria; phylum Actinomycetota; class Actinomycetes; order JADGOU01; family JADGOU01; genus JADGOU01. The sequence goes on from JADGOU010000188.1 coordinate 3,477, forward strand.
CAATACAGAGCAGCTGAGCGGGAGGGGTTGGTCGGGGTGGTGCGGATCGGCACATGGAACCTGGAGAGCCTGTTTCGGCCGGGCGGCGCCGCCGGGCCTCGCACCGACGCCGCCTATCAGGCCAAGCTGGCGGCTCTGGCCGCCGTGATCAACGTGATGGCGCCGGATCAACGTGATGGCGCCGGACCTGCTGGCGGTGCAGGAGGTGGGCGACCCCGCCGCGCTGGTTGACCTCGCCGAACTCGCCGAGGGCGGGTGGCAGTGCCCGACGGCCGACCCGGACGAACGCGGGATTCGGGTCGGGTTCATGTCCCGGCTGCCGCTGGCCGACGTCGAGCAAGTGCGCGTGTTTCCAGCCGGGTTGCGCCCGGTCCAGGTCGACGACACCGACACGCCGATCTCGGAGATGGGGCGGCCGGCGTTGCGGGCCCGCGTCCAGGTTGATGGCGGCCCGGTCGACCTGGTCAACTGCCACCTGAAGTCCAAGCTGCTGAGCTTCCCCGGGGGCCGGTTCGCTACCCGCGACGAGGAGGAACGGGCTCGGTTCGGCGCCTACGCGCTCGGCCGGCGGGCCGCGGAGGCAGTCACCGTCCGCGCCGCCGCGACCGGGCTGCTCAGCGCCGCGAGTGATGCCGGGCCGCGGGTGATCGTGCTGGGGGACCTCAACGACGAACCCGCGGCGGCGACCACCCAGATCATGTACGGCCCACCCGGCTCGGAGATCGGCACCGCCGGATTCGACCGGCCCGACCAGGGGGACGGGCAGCGGCTGTGGAACCTCGCCGCCCGAATCCCCACGCTGCAGCGGTTCAGCCGGATCTACCAAGGCCGCCCGGAACTGATCGACCACATCCTCGTCAGCCACGCCCTGGTCGGTCTGGTGCCCGACGGGGCGGTCACCATCGACGGCGCGGGCCCGTCCCCGTCGATCACCGACGAGCCTGGGCTGCGCCGCGACGACGCCGGATCAGACCACCGGCCCGTAATCGCCACCATCGACCTGTAGACCGGACCGATACGGGTGTCCGCCGATGAGCTGCGCGGGTCGCCCATAAGCTCATGGCCTACGGGCGGCCCGTGCCCGACTGGGAGCGCCACCCGCCCACGCGGCCCATGACCCCTGCCGGGCGCAGCCGCCCGGCCCTGTCCACCCTGGAGGAGCACCACCATGAGGGCCGTCCTGCTCGTAAACCCAGGTCCGATCGAGGGCCAGCCGCTGCACATCACCGAGATCGACACGCCCGAGCCCGGTCCCGGCCAACTGCTCGTCAAGGTGGCGGCCTGCGGCGTCTGTCGCTCCAACCTGCACATGGTCGAGGGCGACTGGCTACCCGCGAACCCCGCCTTCACGCCGATCGTCCCGGGCCACGAGGTCGTCGGCACGGTGGCCGCCCTAGGACCGGGCGTCACGGTCTTCGCGACCGGCGACCGGGTCGGCGTCATGCCGTTATGGTCGACGTGCATGCGCTGCGAGTTCTGCCTCACCGGGCGCGAGCAGCTGTGCCAGAGCAAACACTTCACCGGCGAGACGGTGCACGGCGGCTACGCCGAGCACGTCCTCGCCGTCGCCGACCACACCTACGCCGTGCCGATCAACGTAAGCGACGCCGAGGCGGCCCCGCTGTTCTGCCCCGGCATTACGGCGTACGGCTCGGTGGCGAAGGCCCGGCTGAGTCCGTCGCGGTCCGTCGCGGTCTTCGGGATCGGCGGCGTCGGGCACGTGGTGCTGCAGATGGCGGCGCTGCACGGCGGGGAGGTCGTCGCCGTTACCCGCAGCCAGGAGCACCGCGACCTCGCACTCGAGGTCGGCGCCACCCGCGTCGTTGACGCCACCGCCGGCGACCCGGGCGAGCTGATTGCGAAGCAGGGCGGCGTCGACGCGACGATCGTCTTCGCGCCGTCCAACGCCTCGGTGCGCCAGGCACTCACCGCCACAAAGCCCGGCGGCACCGTCATCGTCGGCGTCAATGCCACAGTCGGAGCGCTGCCGTTCGCCGACGAGAAGACCGTGGTCGGGTCGCTGCTCGGCTCGCGCTTCGAGATGCAGGAGGTCCTGCGCCTCGCCTCTGAGGGCAAGCTGCACACGGTCATCGAGACCTACGACCTTGACCAGGCGCAGGACGTCCTGCGCCGGCTCAAGAACGGCAAGGTGCGCGCCCGCGCCGTGCTGCTCGTCTGAGCCTGAACGTGTCGCCGGCCACAAACACTCGGGCGGCCGCATCAGCGTCATCTCATGCCATCGCTGGCCAGGGATTGCCGGCGATCGAACACAGCAGCGCTTGACCCGGCTGGCCACCAGGCTGAGACGATCATGTGTCAGGCGTCACTGATGGTCGGCTGCAAAATCGAGGCCAGATAAGCGGAAGCACTCGCTGGGGCCTTCGCCCTAATTCCCCGCCGGGTGCTCGGTGGCGACGAGCACGGAACAACGAGCAGCCCGGACTACGTGGCTCGCGGTCGAGCCGAGCACGAGATGCTTCAGGCCAGTGTGGCCGCGGGTGCCTAGAGCGACGAGGTCGATGTCTTCGCGATCGAGGACATCGGATGGATGCGGTCACGGGTGTACCGACGATGCGGACATCGACGGCCGCGGCGACTCCAGCGAGCTCGGCCGCCGCCGCGTCACACGCGTCCGGCACTTCCGCGCGTCCGTCCAGTACGCCCAGGACGGTCA
>JADGOU010000012.1 GCA_017882835.1 Frankiaceae bacterium
CCGGGTGGCGCGGTCTCGCGCGGCTCGGCTGCCCGGAACGCTGCCAGTGTCGCCGCCGGACCCCCCACGCTCTCGACGGCCACCTGCTTAGCTGCGAACCTGTTGAAGTTGAATCCAGCCGCGGCGAACTTCCCGAAGAACTTCGGCGGCGTCATCTTGGCCCCCGACAGTTGGTGGGCAAGTACCTGATGAATGTTCCACTCGCTACACAGCGACTGGGTAGTCCACTGCTCGGGTGTCAGGCCGGCCAGGTCATCGACCAGCGCCGTACGCTCGGCATGAATCGTGGGCCAGATGCTGTCGGTCACGTTGATCCCCTCGATCGGTCGAACGCATCATCCCACGGCTCCGCGGGTCGGCGGTGTCCATGTCGTTTACGCGGTCGGCGAGGATCGCCGGATCGATTAGTTAGTCCTGCGTCGATGCGGGATCCGACTGAGACTAGCGACTGAGACTAGCTAGGGCGCGCGGCCGTGCGCGACGATGTCGTCCGCGTCGGCAGCCGGCTTCAGCGGTGCCGCGCACCGCGCCCACCGTTGAGACGCGCACTCACGGTCTCAACGCCCGGGCCGTGCACCTGAGGCAGGACCGAAGCCCGGCCGCACGCCACCATCAGCACATCGATGCCGCGCCCGCACACGTCCGGGCCGGCGCCCCACCGCCAGTCGAGGTCCTCCGCGACGAGTTGCAGCCCGGCGAGTCGGCCGCGCGGCACGAACCCGACCGGACGACCCATGCTGACGAAGTCCAGAGCGGCCCGCACATGGGCTCCGACCGGATTGTGGGACAGCCCCAGCGGGATACGCATGTCCCCGGTATGCACCAGTACATCGGTGAGGGGCCCCCGCGGCCCGGTCACGGGCGGTGTGAAGCGACTGTCGGCATGGCGGCGCAGGATCTCGACGATGTCCGCAACCGGCAACCGCGCCGTTTTCCGGGCGACCGCGTCGATGGCATGATGCAGGTTCCCGCCGTGACGCAGTACCGCGCCCATGAACGCCCGGTTGGACGGCGCGATAGCGCTCGCGAGATGGGCGGCGACAGTGCGTACGTCCCACCCGGCACACAAGCTGGGTACCGCCAGCTGATCCTCGTCCAGGCTCTCGAGCAGGTCCGCGACGGCCCGTCGGTGCCGCGCGGATGCGGCGAAGACGGCCTCCGTGTCCACGCGCGCCAACGTACCCGCGCCGTTCGACGCCACGTCGGACGGGTGCCCAGCGAGCCAACCCCACGCCCGCGTCGGTGCCGGCGCAGGCACGCCTAGCTAGACTCCGCGAGGCGCCACCAGGCGCCCCATCCCACCGGAGACGTCATCGCATGCCCGAAGCCGCGGTCGAGGTGGACGGCCTGGTCAAGCGGTACGGCGCCACGACCGCGGTGGACGGGGTGACGTTTGTGGCGCCCACCGGCAGCATGCTGGCCCTGCTCGGCCCGAACGGCGCTGGCAAGACGACCACCGTGGAGATCTGCGAGGGGTTCCGCCGGGCCGATGCCGGTACCGTCCGGGTGCTCGGGCTGGACCCCGCGCGAGCCGGTCGCCGGCTCCGACCGCGGGTGGGAGTCATGCTGCAGTCCGGCGGGGTGTACCCCGGGGCGCGGTCCGGGGAGATGCTGCGGCTGGTGGCGGCGTACGCCGCTCATCCGCTGGACCCCGCGATGCTGCTCGACCGGCTCGGCCTGGCGAGCAGTGCGCGCACGCCGTACCGCCGGCTCTCTGGCGGCCAGCAGCAGCGGCTCTCCCTCGCCATGGCCGTGGTGGGGCGCCCGGAGCTGGTCTTCTTGGACGAGCCGACCGCTGGCCTGGACCCCCAGGCTCGCCGGGCGACCTGGGAGTTGCTGAGCGCGCTGCGGGCGGACGGGGTCACGGTGGTGCTGACCACGCACTATATGGAGGAGGCCGAGCGGCTGGCCGACCACGTCGTCATCGTCGACGCGGGGCGAGTCGTGGCCAGCGGCACCCCGGCGGAGCTGACCCGCGGCGGTGCCGACCGGCAGCTGCGGTTCCGCGCTCCCCCGGCGTTGGAGCTCGACCGGCTGGTGCTGGCCTTGCCGGTGGGCTCGCACGCCAGTGAGGTCGCACCCGGCCAGTACGTCGTGGAGGGCACCATCGACCCGCAGCTGTTGGCGACGGTCACCGCCTGGTGTGCGGCGCACGGCGTCCTGGCCGAGGACCTACGGGTGATGCAGCGGTCGTTGGAGGACGTGTTCCTGGAGCTGACGGGCCGAGGGCTGCGGTCATGACCGAGCCGACAGCGGCAACAACCAACGGGAACGGTCCGGCCGCCAGCGGCTGGGCGCCGGGAGAGCTCGCGCCCCGCCCGGGCGCGGCCCCGCTGGGCCGGATGCTGCTTGCCCAGGCGGCCACCGAGCTGCGGTTGACCTTCCGCAACGGCGAGGTCGTGCTGTTGACGCTGGTCATCCCGGTGCTGCTGCTGGTGCTGTTCACCGCCGTACCGCTGGTCGACGTCGGCGGGCGCCGGGTGGACTTCCTGGTGCCGGGCGTGCTGGCGTTGGCGGTGCTGTCGACGTCGTTCACCGGGTTGGCGATCGCGACCGGGTTCGAGCGGCAGTACGGCGTGCTCAAGCGCCTCGGCGCCACCGCGCTGCCGCGCGGGGTGCTGATCGCGGCCAAGTCCCTCGGCGTGCTCGCGGTGGAGGCGGTGCAGGCGGTGCTGCTAGTGGCCGTCGGGCTCGGCCTGGGTTGGTCACCGCACGGGTCCGTGTTCGCCGTCGCCGGGCTGCTGGTTGCCGGCACGGCGGCGTTCGCCGGCCTTGGGCTGCTGCTGGCCGGCACGCTGAAGGCGCTGACCACGCTGGTGACGGCGAACTTCATCTACATCCTGCTGCTGGTCGGCGGTGGGGTGATCTTTCCGCTGACGTCGTTCCCGAGCGGGGTACGACACGTGCTCGGACTGTTGCCGGTGGCCGCGCTCTCCGACGGTCTGCGGGCGGTGCTGCGCCAAGGGGCCGCCGTACCGGTGCACGACTGGGTGACGCTGCTGGTCTGGGCGGCTGTGGGGCTGACCGCCGCCGCCCGAACGTTTCGCTGGGAGTAGCGCTCGGGTGGCCGCGGTCGCTACGGGTGGCCGCGGTCGCTACGGTGCGTCGATGACTTCGGCCCCGGTTCGGTGGGAGCGGCGCGGCGCGGTTGGGCTGGTGACGCTCGACCGCCCGGAGCGCTACAACGCCTGGAACAGCGACCTCGTCGACGAGCTGCTGCGGGTGCTGTCCGAGGAGGCCGCTGACGACGACGTGCGCGCGGTCTGCCTTACCGGCAGCGGCCGCGGCTTCTGCGCCGGTGCCGACCTGCGCGACGTCGCGGCCAAGATGGACTCCCACGGCGCCGACCTCAGCCTGGGCCTGGAGCTGGGGGGCGCGGTCGTACAGACCCTCCGGGAGCTGCCGAAGCCGGTGGTGGCGGCGGTCAACGGCCCGGCCGCCGGCGCCGGCGTCTCGCTGGCGCTGGCCTGCGACCTGGTGCTCGCCGCCCGCTCGGCGGTGTTCTCCATGGCATTCGCCAACGTCGGACTCACCCTGGACTGCGGCGCCAGCGCCTTTCTGCCGGCGGCGGTCGGTCGGGCTCGGGCGTTCGAGCTGGCGCTGCTTGGGGACGCAATCTCGGCGGAGCAGGCGTTGGCCTGGGGGTTGGTCAACGCGGTGTACGACGACGAGCGGTTGCCGACCGAGGCACAGGCGTTGACCGACCGGCTGGCGGATGGGCCGACCCAGTCCTACGCCGCCACGAAGTCCCTGCTCAACGCCACGCTGTACGGCGTGCTGGCCGACGCCATCGGGCACGAGAACCGGCTGCAGGCCCGGCTGGGCCACACCGCGGACTTCCAGGAGGGGGTGGCTGCCTTCGCCGCCCGGCGCCCGGCGCGGTTTTCGGGTCGCTGAGCGCTGGTCGCTGAGCTGGTCGATGAACTGGTCGGCGCCGGCCGCGCCGCACGCGGAGCGCGGGTCGCTGAGCCGGCCCTTGGCGTCCCCGCCGTAGCATCGTCGGGCGATGAAACCTCCAACCTTGAGCCCGCTGGCCTATCGCCGACTCTGCCTGGTGGCCGTCGTCGCGCTGGCGGCGATCGTGGTCACCGGTGGCGCAGTCCGCCTGACCGGCTCGGGCCTGGGCTGCTCGACCTGGCCGCAGTGCGAGCCCGGCAGCTACACCTCGGCGATTGCGTTCCGTCCGTTGGTGGAGTTCGGCAACCGGATGGTCACCATCGCCGTCGGCGTGATCACCGCAGCGGTGGCTGGCGGTTCGCTGCTGTTGCGCCCGCGGCGCCGCGACCTGGTGTGGCTGGCGTGGGGCCTTGTCCTCGGCTACGTCGCCCAAGCCGTGCTGGGTGGCCTCACCGTGCTGTACAAGCTCTCTCCGCTGCTGGTGATGGGGCACTTCCTGGTGTCCATGCTGCTGCTCTGGGACGCCATCGTGCTGCACCGCCGCGCCGGCCAGCGGGCTGGCACTCGACCGCGTTCTGTGGTGGGCCCGGAGCTGCGCTGGCTGGCCCGGCTCCTGGTGGGCACCGCCGGCGTGGTCCTGGTCATGGGCACCTTTGTCTCCGGCACCGGTCCGCACAGCGGCGACCTGGGAACGCACCGACTCGGGTTGATCAGCCTGCGCGACATCAGCCAGTTGCACGCCGACTTCGTGCTGTTCCTGACCGGGCTGACGGTGGCGACGCTGGTTGCCCTGCAGGTGGCGAAGTCGCCCGCCGTACCGCTGCGGTGGGCGCGCATTCTGTTGGTGGTCATCGTGGTGCAGGGGGCGGTGGGCTTCGCCCAGTACTTCCTGCACCTGCCCAGTGGCCTGGTCGGGTTGCACGTCGCTGGCGCCACCGTCTTCTGGGTGGTCACGCTCTACTTCTCCCTCGACCTCTCCGCCCGGGAGCCGGTGACGGCCGCCGAGCCGGTGGTCGACGTGCCGTCGCGAGCCGCGCTGCCGGTGTAAGGCGGCCGGTACGGCGCTGATCTGGGCACGCACGTTGGGCGAATTGTGCGGCAGAACGAGCCGCGGACGGCTCGTTCTGCCGCACAACTACGGCCGGATCAGACCCGCGACTAGATCATCTGGCTGACTGCCACCGCCACGAAGAGCAGCGTCAGGTAGGTGATCGAAAAGTGGAACAGCCGCATGGGCTTGGCCCGCTCACCGCGGCGTACCCGTCGCTCCAGCCGGTGCGCTTCCGCCAGGAACACGGCACCGAGCAGCACCGCCGCGACGGCGTACAGCCAGCCGGGATGAAACGGCAGCAGCAGCAGCGACGAGGCCACCATGGCGTAGGAGTAGAGGGTGATCCGTCGAGCCACGACCTGCATCGAGGCGACCACCGGCAGCATCGGCACCCCGGCGGCGGCGTAGTCGTCCTTGAACTTGATCGCCAGCGCCCAGAAGTGCGGCGGCGTCCACAGGAACACGATGGCGAACAGCACCACCGCCGGCCACCCCACCGTGCCGGTCACCGCCGACCACCCGATCAGCACCGGGAAGCATCCGGCGGCGCCGCCGATGACGATGTTGGACGGCGTACGGCGCTTGAGCCCCAGGGTGTAGACGAACACGTAGAACAAGATCGCGGCGTCGGCCAGCAGCGCGGACGGCCAGTTCACCAGCCAAGCCAGCTCCAACGTGGCTAGCGCGCCCAGCACGATGCCGAACCGCAGCGCCTCTACCGGTGTGACCAGCGCCCGGGCCTGCGCCAGTGGCCGTCGGCGGGTGCGCCGCATGACCGCGTCGATGTCCCGATCGACGTAGCAGTTGATCGTGTTCGCGCTGCCGGCGGCCAGCGTGCCGCCGACCAGGGTCGCCAGCACCAGCGCCAGCGAGGGCAGCCCCCGCTCGGCCAGGAACATAGCCGGCACCGTAGTGACCAGCAGCAGCTCGATGATCCGCGGTTTGGTGAGCGCAACGTAGGTGCGAACCAGCGCCCCGAGTGGTCGGTGACCCCGCTCACCCCGGCCGCCGGTACCGCCAGCGCGGGCCAGGACGGCCGCCATCAGGCGCGATGTCGGCGACGGCGATGCAGAGTCAGCCCGCGGTCAACGCACTGCTGGGCGACGGGCACGCCGTCACTCTATCCGGGCGCCCACGACGACTTCGGCGAGTGTCCGCGCTGCACCGTGGGGGGTAGGGTCGGCGGACATCATCGACAAGCGGCCCTCCGGCGCCGGCGCCGGGCTGGCTCGGGTCGGCTGGCGAAAGGGGGCCGTCCCGCGTGAGCGCTGAGTGGAACGAACTCGACCGGCGCACCGTCGACGTCATCCGGGCGCTGGCCATGGACGCCGTCGAGGCCGCTGGTTCCGGTCACCCCGGGACGGCGATGAGCCTGGCCCCGGCGGCGTACATCCTGTTCCAGCGACTGCTGCGGCACGACCCCACCGACCCGGACTGGGTCGGCCGGGACCGGTTCGTGCTGTCCTGCGGCCACTCCAGCCTCACCCTCTACATCCAGCTCTACCTGTCCGGCTACGGCCTGTCGCTGGACGACCTCCGGCTGTTGCGGCAGTGGGGTAGCCGGACGCCGGGGCATCCGGAGCACGGCCACACCCTCGGCGTGGAGACAACGACCGGGCCGCTGGGTCAAGGCGTCGGCAACGCCGTGGGCATGGCGATGGCCGCCCGCCGGGAGCGCGGCCTGTACGACCCGGACGCCGCGGTTGGCGAGAGCGTGTTCGACCACACCATCTACTGCGTCGCCTCCGACGGGGACATGGAGGAAGGCGTGCAGGCCGAGGCCGCGAGCCTGGCCGGCCATCAGCGCCTCGGCAACCTCGTCCTGCTCTACGACGACAACCACATCTCGATCGAGGGCGACACCGTCGTTGCGTTCAGCGAGGACGTGCTGGCGCGCTACGCGGCGTACGGCTGGCACGCCCAGCGGGTCGACGACGCCAACGACGTGGCGGCCATCGAGGCGGCCCTGGCCGCCGCCCGGGACGAGACCGAGCAGCCCTCGATCGTGGCGGTGCGCAGCATCATCGCCTTCCCCGCCCCGCACGCCCAGAACACCGGCGCCGCGCACGGTACGGCGCTGGGCGCCGAGGAGGTGGCCGCGACCAAGAGGGTGTTGGGGCTCGACCCGGATGCCTCGTTCGCCGTCCCCGGTGACGTGCTCGAGCACGTCCGGACAGTGGTGGACCGTGGTCGCGCCCGGCACGCGGCCTGGACCGAGCGGTTCACCGGCTGGGAGCAGGCCAACCCCGAGCGGGCGGCAGAGCGCCGGCGGATCGCCGAACACCGGCTGCCGGAAGGCTGGACCGAGCGGCTCCCGGTCTTCGAGGCCGGGAAGTCCATGGCCACCCGAAAGGCCTCCGGCGAGGTGCTCGCCGCCATCGCCCCCGCGCTGCCCGAGCTGTGGGGCGGCTCGGCCGACCTCGCGAGCTCGAACAACACCACGGTCAAGGGCGAAGACTCCTTCGAGGCGGCCGGGAACCGGGCCGGGTCGCCGTACGGCCGCACTCTGCACTTCGGCATTCGCGAGCACGCCATGGGTTCGACCATGAACGGCATCGCGCTGCACGGCGGCTTACGGGTGTACGGCGGAACCTTCCTGGTCTTCAGCGACTACATGCGCCCGGCGGTGCGCCTCGCCGCGCTGATGGGGCTGCCGGTGACCTACGTCTGGACGCACGACTCGATCGGCCTGGGCGAGGACGGCCCGACCCACCAGCCGGTCGAGCAGCTGGCGGCGCTGCGGGCGATTCCGGGCCTGGACGTGGTCCGGCCCGCCGACGCCAACGAGACCGCCATCGCCTGGCGCACGATCCTCGAGCAGCCGGACCGGCCGGCCGGGCTCTGCTTGACCCGGCAGAACGTGCCGAGCTTCGACCGCTCGGTGCTGGGCAGTGTCGACGGAGTGGCCAAGGGCGCCTACGTGCTCGCCGATGCCGGCAGCGGCACGCCCAAGGTCATCCTGATCGGCACCGGCTCCGAGGTCCAGATCGCGCTGGCCGCCCGTGAGCGGCTGGAGGCCGAGGGCACCCCCACCCGGGTGGTGTCCATGCCCTGCCGGGAATGGTTCGAGGCGCAGGAGGACAGCTACCGCCAGACCGTCCTGCCGCCGGCGGTCAAGGCCCGGGTGTCCATCGAGGCCGGGATCAAGATGGGCTGGCGGGACTACGTCGGCGATGCCGGGGAATCGGTCAGCCTGGAGCACTTTGGAGCCTCCGCGCCGTACGAGATCCTCTACGAGCAGTTCGGCCTGACCGCCGAGCGAGTGGTCGCCGCCGCGCACGCCAGCCTGTCCAAGGTCGGCCTGACCAGCGGCTCGACCACCGGCAACTGAAGGGTGCCTGCCGCCCAACTCCTCTGGAAGGACCACATGACCGATGCCCTGGCCGAGTTGACCGCGAACGGCGTCGCGGTCTGGCTCGACGACATGAGCCGGGACCGGATCCGGACCGGCAACCTCGCCGACCTGATCCGGGACCGGCACCTGGTCGGTGCTACCACCAACCCGACGATCTTCCAAAGAGCAATCACCGGCAGCGAGCTCTATGACAGCCAGCTGCGTGACCTCGCCCTGCGCGGCGTCGACGTGGGCGAGGCGCTGCGGGCGATCACCACGATGGATGTCCGGTCGGCGTGTGACGTGCTGCGGCCGGTCTTCGACGCCAGCGACGGCGTGGACGGCCGGATCTCGATCGAGGTCGACCCGCGGATCGCGCACGACACCGCGAAGACCATCGCCGAGGCCCGGGCGCTGTGGTGGCTGGTCGACCGGCCGAACCTGTTCGTCAAGATCCCGGCCACGGTCGAGGGGCTGCCGGCGATCAGCCAGTGCCTGGCCGAGGGGATCAGCATCAACGTGACGTTGATCTTCTCCCTGCTGCGGTACGACGCGGTGATGGACGCCTTCCTCGACGGCGTGGAGCGCCGGCGGGCGGCCACCGGCTCGCTGCAGCACCTGGAGTCGGTGGCGTCGTTTTTCGTCAGCCGGGTCGACACCGAGGTGGACAACCGGCTCGACATCCTGGCGAAGGAGAGCACCGACCCGGCGCTGCGCGAGCGGGCGACCGCGCTGCGCGGCCAGGCGGCCATCGCGAACGCGCGGCTGGCCTACAAACGCTACGAGCAAGTTTTCGGCTCGGAGCGCTGGGTGGCGCTGGCGGCGGCCGGCGGCCACTCGCAGCGGCCGCTGTGGGCCTCCACCGGGGTGAAGGACCCGGCTTACGACGACACCATGTACGTCGTGGAGCTGGTCGCCCCGGGCACCGTGAACACCATGCCGCAAGCGACCCTGGAGGCCATGTCCGAGCACGGGCAGGTCCGCGGGGACACCGTGCGCGGCCACTACGGTCACGCGCAGCAGGTGCTCGCCGACCTGGCCGCGCTGGGAATCGACTACGACGACGTGGTCGAGGTGCTGGAGCGGGAGGGCGTGGAGAAGTTCGACGCATCCTGGAACTCGCTGATCGACTCGATCAGCGGGCAGCTGGAGGCCCAAGGCGCGAGCGTCTCGGTCACCGGCTCCACCGCGCCGGCGGGACAGGGACCAGCCACCGGGGACAAGAAGGAGTTGGGACAATGACGGCCGGACCAGCAGGTGGATCCGCCGGCGCAGCGGCATCAGGTTCCGTGGCGGCAGCAGCAGGGGATGCGGCAGCACCGGGACCGCAGGACGTGGCCGAGGCGTTGCGCCATGGCCTGGCGCCGAGCGAAGTCCTCGCCGAGCCGGTGGGCGGTGAGGCGCCGCCGCCCAAGGACCCGGCCGATGATGACCGCGCGGACGGCAGGACCGACGGCGGCGGGACCGACGACGGCGGACCATCGCTGGGCGAGCGCCCGGTCACGGCCGGCGGGGTCACGGTGCGGACCACGGGCGGGATGGTCGGGGCTCGGGACGCCGTGCTGGAAGACGCGGTCGCCGACGGGCTGGCCTCCTCGCTGACCGCCAAGGACTCCTCGCTGTGGGGACCGGACGCCACCGCCGAGGCCTCTATCCGGCTCGGGTGGCTGGACCTGCCGAGCTCGTCGCGCGCTCTGCTCCCCCGGCTGCGCGGGCTGCGGGCCGAACTCGCCGCGGAAGGGCTGGACCACGTCGTACTCGCCGGCATGGGCGGGTCATCGCTGGCGCCCGAGGTCATCACCCTGACCGCCGGGGTGGAGCTGACAGTCCTGGACACCACCGATCCGGGTCAAGTGCGGACGGCTATCGCCGACCGGATCGACCGGACAGTCGTGGTGGTCTCGAGCAAGAGCGGCGGCACCCTGGAGACCGACAGCCACCGCCGGGTGTACCTGCAGGCCTTTGCCGACGCCGGGCTCTCCCCCGACGAGGCCGCGAAGCGGATCATCGTGGTGACCGACCCGGGGAGCCCGTTCGAGGAGTTGGCCCGGACCGAGGGCTACCGCGAGGTCTTCCTCGCCGACCCCAACGTCGGCGGTCGCTACAGCGCGCTGTCGGCCTTCGGGCTGGTGCCGAGCGCGCTGGCGGGAGTGGACGTCGAGCAGCTGCTCGACGACGCGGGGGCGCTGGAGCCGTCGCTGTCCCGGCTGGCCGGCAACCCGGCGCTGGTGCTCGGTGCCGCCCTCGGCGGCGGTGCGGTGTCCGGCCACGACAAGCTGGCGCTCGCCGACGCGGGCTCGGGCATCGTCGGCTTCGGCGACTGGGCCGAGCAGCTGGTCGCCGAGTCGACCGGCAAGGAGGGCAAGGGTCTGCTGCCGGTCGTGGTCGAGTCCACCACCGCGCCGGGCTTCACCGAGGCGGCCGACACGCATCTGGTCACGCTGAACCCGCCCGGCGTCGACGACCCCGCGAGCGCGTCCGGCACCAGCGTCTCCGGGCCGCTGGGCGCGCAGTTCCTGCTCTGGGAGTACGCCACCGCGGTGGCCGGCCGGGCGCTGCGGATCAACCCGTTCGACCAACCCAACGTGGCGGAGTCCAAGGCCAACACGACAGCCATCCTGGACGCCGCGGACGGTGCGGACGGCTCCGGGGCGCTGGCTGGCGAGCCGGTGCTCGTCGCCGGCGACGTCGAGGTGTACGCCGACACCGGCGGGCTCGGCGACATCGGCGACATCGCCAACATCGCCGACCTGACGGCGGTGTTCGACGCCCTGCTCGGCGCCGTACCGCCGGAGGGCTATCTCGCGATCCTCGCCTACCTCGACCGGGGCGCGGACGCCGCCGCCGCCGAGCTCCGGCCACTGCTCGCCGCCCGGCTGGCGCACCCGGTCACCTTCGGCTGGGGGCCGCGGTTCCTGCACTCGACCGGGCAGTACCACAAGGGCGGACCGCAGGTCGGCGCCTTTCTGCAGATCACCGGCACGGTGACCGATGACGTTGCCGTCCCGGGTCGCCCGTTCACCCTCGGCCGGCTGCAGGCCGCGCAGGCGTCGGGTGACCTGCGGGCGCTGGCCGGCCGCGGGCGACCGGCGATCCGGCTGCACCTGCGCGACCGGGCCCGCGGGTTGGCGCAGTTGCTCGACGCTGCCCGTCGTACCGCGGGCTAGCCATGGCAGCCGCTGGCTACACCAACCCGCTGCGGGACGCGCGGGACCGACGGATCCCCCGGGTGCCGGACCCGTGCGCGCTGGTCGTCTTCGGGGTCACCGGCGACCTGGCCCGCAAAAAGCTGCTGCCGGCGGTGTACGACCTGGCCAACCGCGGCCTGCTGCCGCCGGGCTTTGCCCTGCTCGGCTTCTCCCGCCGGGACTGGGGCGATGCGGACTTCAGTCAGCTGGCGATGGAGTCCGCACAGAAGGGCGCCCGTACTCCCTGGCGCGACGGCGTGTGGGAGCGGCTGGCGGCCAGCATCCGGTTCGTGCCTGGGGCCTTCGACGACGACGAGGCCTTCGACACGCTGCAACAGACGCTGATCGAGCTCGAGGACAGCCACGGCATCCACGGCAACGCGGCGTTCTACCTGTCGATCCCGCCGCCGGCCTTCCCCACCGTGCTCAAGCAGATGCAGCGCACCGGCCTGGCCGACAGTGGCGACCGCGGCTGGCGCCGGGTGGTGGTAGAGAAGCCTTTCGGCCACGACCTGGCCAGCAGCCGGGACCTCAACCAGCTGGTGGACTCGGTCTTCACCGCTGACGACGTCTTCCGGATCGACCATTACCTCGGCAAGGAGACGGTGCAGAACCTGTTGGCCATGCGGTTCGCCAACACCCTGTTCGAGCCGATCTGGAATGCCAACTTCGTCGACTCGGTGCAGATCACCATGGCCGAGGACGTCGGCATCGGCAGCCGGGCCGGCTTCTACGACGGCGCGGGTGCGGCTCGCGACGTCCTGCAGAACCACCTGCTCCAGCTGCTGGCGCTCACCGCGATGGAGGAGCCGGTCTCCTTCGACGCCGACTCGCTGCGGATCGAGAAGGTCAAGGTCCTCGGCGCCATCTCGCTGCCGAGCGACCTCCATGCCTACGCGGTGCGCGGCCAGTACGAAGCCGGCTGGCTCGCCGGTGAGCGGGCCATCGGCTACCTGGAGGAGTCCGATGTCCCGGCCGACTCCACCACCGAGACCTACGCCGCGGTCCGGCTCGGCGTGGAGACCCGGCGCTGGGGCGGCGTGCCGTTCTACCTGCGCACCGGCAAGCGGCTCCCCCGCCGGGTCACCGAGATCGCGGTGACCTTCAAGCGGGCGCCGCACCTGCCGTTCCCGGTGACCGATACCCAGGAGCTGGGCCGCAACCAGCTCGTGGTGCGGGTGCAGCCGGACGAGGGGGTGACGATGCGGTTCGGCTCGAAGGTGCCGGGCACCGCCATGGAGGTCCGGGACGTCTCGATGGACTTCCTGTACGGCGAGGCCTTTACCGAGTCCTCGCCCGAGGCATACGAGCGATTGATCCTTGACGTCCTGCTCGGGGACGCCACGCTGTTCCCGCGCAACCTGGAGGTGGAGGCGTCGTGGCGGGTGCTGGATCCGCTGGAGGCGTTCTGGGTCGGCAGCCAGCCGGAGCGGTACCGGGCCGGCACCTGGGGTCCAGCCGGTTCGGACGCCATGCTGCGTCGCGACGGCCGAGCGTGGCGACGGCCGTGATCGCGACTTTGTTCTCGGGCGGCCAGCCATGACCACGCTCTGGGACACCACCGGCAAGGAGATCGTCGAGGCGCTGTCGGCGGAGCGGCGCTCCACCGGCGCGGTCGCCTTCGGCCTGGTGCTGACCCTGGTCGCCGTGGTGGACGAACGCAACGTCCGCTCCGCGATCGACGCGGCGACCACCGCCTCGATGGCGCACCCGTGTCGCACGCTGATGGTTGTCCGTCGCCAGCCCGAGGCCGACACCCCCCGGCTGGACGCCGAGATCTCTATCGGTGGGACCGGCGGGCCGGGGGAAACCATCGTGCTGCGGATGTGGGGCCGGTTGGCGCTGCACGCCGAGTCCGTCGTACTGCCGCTGCTGGCGCCGGATGCTCCGGTGGTGACGTGGTGGCACGGGGAGCCCCCGCCGCACATCTCCCACGATCCGCTCGGGGTGCTGGCCGACCGGCGGGTCACCGACAGCGCGGCGGCGGCCGATCCGCCAGCGGCTCTGCACGCCCGGGCGCACGACTACCGACCCGGCGACACCGACCTGGCCTGGCCGCGGCTGACCGGCTGGCGGTCGTTGCTGGCGGCCGCCTTCGACGCCTGCCCGGACGCGGCCGGCCCGGTGACCGTGTACGCCGAGCGCAAGAACCCCAGTGCCGTCCTGCTTGCCGGCTGGCTGGGACCGCGGCTGCGCAGCGACGTCGCCGTCGAGGACTCCGCCGGTCCGGGCATCACCGAGGTCCGAGTTGCAGCCGCCCCAGGGGCGGGGTCCGAGGTCCCGTTGCTGAGCGTGGTCCGCACCGACGGGCGTACCGCCGTCCTGTCCCGATCCGGTCAGCCGGACCGAACGTTGCCGTTGCCCCGCCGGGAACGTGGCGACCTGCTGGCCGAGGAGCTGCGCCGCCTCGATGCCGACCAGGTGTACGCCGAGGCGCTCGCCGCTGCGTTCTCGCTCACCGAACTCAACGACCGCCCGCAGCACCGTCGACACGTGTGGCGCGACATCGCCGAGGCGCCGTCGGAGCGGATCGGAGAGTTCCTGCCCGGGGTCAGCGATGTTCGAGCTACCGGTGGGCACACCGACCCGTCCACGGTCGAAGAGACGGCCCGCGAGATGCTGGCTGCCGACCGGGCGGACCAGGCCAAGGCCGCGGCGGCGGTCGGGGACACCACGGCGGCGCCATGAGTACGCCGGGAACGGTGGTGGTGCACCGGGACGCCGGCATGTTGGCCCGGGCGGTGGCCGCGCGGCTGGTCACCCATCTGGTGGACGCCCAGGCCGCCCGCGGTACGGCCTCGGTGGTGCTCACCGGCGGTGGCATCGGCATCGCGACCCTGCGCGAGCTGCAGGCGGCCCCGGCCCGCGATGCCGTGGACTGGCCGCGGCTGGACGTGTGGTGGGGTGATGAGCGGTTCCTGTCCACCGGCAACCCGGCTCGCAACGACACCCAGGCCCGGGCGGCGCTGCTGTCCGCGGTGGCGGTGGACGAGGCGCGGGTCCACCCGATCGCTGGGCCGGACGGACCCGACGGCGACGACCCGGAGCGCGCGGCCGAGCGCTATGCCGCCGAGCTGGCCCGGGCGGCGCACCCCGAAGACCACGGTCCGGTGCCCCGGTTTGACGTCCTGCTGCTGGGGATCGGCCCGGAAGGGCACACGGCGTCAATCTTTCCGGAGTCCCCGGCCGTCCATGACGAGCGTCCGGTGGTGGCCGTGCGCGGCTGCCCGAAGCCGCCACCGACCCGGATCACGCTCACGCTGCCGGCCATCAACGCCGCCCAGGAGGTGTGGTTGGTGGCAGCCGGCGAGGAGAAGGCCACCGCCGTCCACCTGGCGTTGTCCGGCGCCGGGCCGGTGCAGATCCCGGCCGCCGGCGTCGCTGGCCGGGCGCAGACCCGCTGGCTGCTGGACACCTCGGCCGCGAGCCGGCTGCCCCGCCAGCTCAGCCGCTCGGCCTCGCCGTAACCGCAGGCCGGCGCTGACGGGCCGAGCCGGCTACCGAGCTCCGCGCAGCTTCGCCAGCGCCTCGGCCAGGATGGCTTCGCCGTCCTCGTCTTTGCGGCGCTCGCGCACATAGGCCAGGTGGGTCTTGTAGGGCTCGGTGCGCGGCGGTGCCGGCGGGTTTGCCTCGTCCCGACCGGCCGGGAAGCCGCAGCGTGGGCAGTCCCAGAACTCCGGTACGGCGGCTCCTTCGGCGAACGACGGCTGGGTCTCGTGCCGGTTGGCACACCAGAAGGAGATTCGCTGGCGCGCTGCGGTGTCGCCCCGCTCCGCCTCGCCCATCGGCCCCGCACCAACCCGGCTGCCCCGGATGGCATTGCCACCTGCCACGGCGTCGTACTCCTTGTCTCGTTTGTCGTGAATCGCGATTCTAACGGGGCCGGTCCGCGGCCAGCGGGGTTCGGGGCGGCCGCCGAGAAGAAGGACGGGCGGTCACTTCTTCAGCAGCAGCCCCAGGGCCACGATGCACGCTGCCCATACGAGCCCGGCTCCGATCGTGAGTCGGTCGAGGTTCTTCTCGACGACGGACGAGCCACCCAGCGAAGAGGACACGCCCCCGCCGAACAGGTTGGACAGCCCCCCGCCCTTGCCGCGGTGCAGCAGGATCAGGACGACGAGCAGGACGCTGGTCATGATCAGAATGATGGATAGGGCGACGGTCACGGACGCTCCTCGGTCACAGCACCTTCTCCACAGCGGCGTAGTGGCAGGCGGCGGGGTGGCCTTGCCCGCGCTCAATCAAAGCGGGTTCCTCCTCGACACAGCGCTCCCGCTCCCCCTCCGACAGCTGGTTGGCGAACTTCGGGCAGCGAGTGCGGAACCGGCAGCCGCTTGGTGGACTTGCCGGACTCGGCACGTCACCCCGAATGACGATCCGTCGACGCTCGCGTTCCTTCACCGGGTCCGGGATGGGGATCGCCGACATCAGCGCCTGGGTGTAGGGGTGGGCCGGCCGATCGAACAACTCGGGCCGGTCCGCCAGCTCCACGATCTTCCCGAGGTACATCACCGCGACCCGGTCGGCGATGTGCCGGACCACCGACAGGTCGTGAGCGATGAACAGATAGGCCAGGCCCAACCGGTCCTGCAACTCCTCGAGCAGGTTGACGACACCGGCCTGGATCGAGACGTCGAGAGCTGACACCGGCTCGTCCAGGATAAGAGCCTTGGGCTCCAGCGCGAGCGCCCGGGCGATGCCGATGCGCTGCCGCTGCCCGCCGGAGAACTCGTGCGGATAGCGGTTGCCGTGCTCGGGGTTGAGCCCGACCAGCCGGAACAGCTCACGCATCTTGTCGCCGCTGTGCTTGTCATGCAGCCCGTGGATGCGCAGCGGCTCGGCCACGATGTCGTTGACGGTCATGCGCGGGTTCAGCGAGGCGTACGGATCCTGGAAGACGATCTGCAGGTCCCGTCGTACGCTGCGCATCTGCTTCGACGACTTATCGGTCAGCTCCTGCCCCTGGAACACCACCGAGCCGGACGTCGCCGGCTGCAGCTGCAGCACGGTGCGCCCGGTGGTGGACTTGCCGCAGCCCGACTCCCCCACCAGCCCCAGTGTCTCCCGGGGGTAGAGGTCGAAACTGACGCCGCACACCGCGTGAATGTCGCCGATCTTGCGGCGGATGACCCCGCGGCTGGTGATGGGAAAGTGCTTCACCAGGTCGCGGACCGACAGCACCGGCTCGGTGCCGATCGCCGTCGACGCGGGCTGCTCCGCGGTGGCGGTCACGACTGCGGTCCTTCGGTCGGTGCCACGGCGCCGGTGGGGGGCATGATGGCTATCGGCCCGCTGAAGTCCGCCGACGTCGCGCTGAACAGCCCTTCGGGTACGCCGTCCTCGCTCTCCAGGGTGTGGCTGAAGTGGCAGGCGGCGTAGTGCGCCTGTCCGTCGGTCTGGCGCAGCGCGGGCTCCTCGTCGTCACAGACCCCTTGACGCAGTGGGCACCGGGGGGAGAACGGGCAGCCGGGGGGCAGGTTGATCAGTGACGGCGGCGCGCCGGCGATCGGGGTGAGTCGGTCCTGGTCCACCGCGTCGAGGCGCGGCAGGCTGCCGAGCAAGCCGATGGAGTACGGCATCCGCGGCCGGTAGTAGACGTCGTCGACCGAGCCCAGCTCCACCGGCTTGCCGGCGTACATGACAAGGACGCGATCCGCCACGCCGGCGACCACGCCCAGGTCGTGCGTGATCAGCACGATCGCCGCCGAGGTCTCCTGCTGCGCCTTCTGCAGCGTCTCCAGGATCTGCGCCTGCACGGTCACGTCCAACGCAGTGGTCGGCTCATCCGCGATGATCACGTCCGGGTCGTTGGCCATGGCCAGCGCGATCACGACGCGTTGCCGCATGCCGCCCGAGAACTCGTGCGGATAGTTGGCCGCCCGCTCCTTGGGGTGGGGGATCCCGACGAGCGCGAGCAGATCGACGGCCCGGCTGCGGGCCGCCGCGCGGGAAACGTCACGATGGTGGGCCCGGATGCCCTCGGCGATCTGCCAGCCGATGGGATACACCGGGTTCAGCGACGTCATCGGGTCCTGGAAGATCATGGCGATCTGCTCGCCGCGGACCTTGCGCATGTCCTTGTCCGGGAGACCGATCAACTCCTCCCCGCGGAAGCGCACCGAGCCGGTGATCCGGGCCGTCTTCGGCAGCAGGCCTATGATGGCGAGACTGGTGACCGACTTGCCGGAGCCGGACTCGCCGACGATGCCGAGTACCTCGCGCGGGCTCAGGGCGTAGCTCACGCCGCGAACGGCGTGGACGACGCCGTCGTCGGTCGGGAAGTCGACGGTCAGGTCAGTGACCCGAAGTACCGCGTCGCCGCCCGCCTCGTGGCCGACGGCGGTGGCCGCGGCCGGCGCCGCGGTACCGCCGTGGGCGTCAGCGGTTGCCGAGGTCAGTGGTCGCGACATGCTCAGGCCCGCACTCGGGTCTGCGTCGGGTCGAAGGCATCCCGCAGTCCGTCCCCAATGAAGTTCACCGTCAAGGCGATGAGGATGATGACTAAGCCGGGGAAGTAGAACAGCCACGGCCGGGTCTGAGCCGCCCCCTGACCATCGCTGATCAACAGCCCCAGCGACGTGTCCGGCCGCTGCACGCCGACACCCAGGTAGGACAGGGCGGTCTCGGTCAAGATGGCCACCGCCACCACGATGGTGGCATTGACGATGATCGCGCCCAGGGCATTGGGCAGCAGGTGCCGGAAGATTATCCGGCGGTCGTTCGCGCCCAACGCCCGAGCGGCCTCGACGTACTCCTTCTCGCGCAGCGAGAGAAACACACCACGGACCACGCGGGAGATCGGCGCCCAGGTGATCCCGGCCAGCACTATGGCCACGAAGAACCAGCCACCCGCCTTGGAGCCGACGACGGAGGCGAGTACGGCGAGGATCGCCAGCGACGGAACGGTCAGCACCAGGTCCACAAACCTCATGAGCAGCGCGTCCGCGCGCCCGCGGTAGAAGCCGGCCACCGCGCCGACCAGCGTGCCGATCGTGGTGCTCAGCAGGGCGACCAGCAGCGCGATCTGCACGGACTTCTGGGCGCCGCGAAAGACCAGCGCCATGACGTCGTGGCCGATGTCGTCAGTGCCCATCGGGTGCTTGAGGGAGGGTGGCTGGGAGTAGTCACCAGTCCGGTCGGCGAACCCGTAGTGCCAGAGTCGGCCCCCGATCAGCGACCCCATCAACAGGGCGATGAAGATGATCAGAGAGGCGACCGCCAGCCGGTGGTTGAGGAAGCGGCGCAGGATCATCTGCCGCTGGCTGCGCACCGCAACCGTGAACTCACGCTCGACCACACCGGCCGGCTTCGGACCCGGCTGGGCGCCGCCGGGAGTCTCGACCAGGTCGGGACCGCCGGTCGTCGAGGTGCCGGTCGTCGGGCCACTAGCCATGACGGATCCTCGGGTCGAGGTAGGCGTACAGCACGTCGGCGATCAGGTTGAACCCGATGACGGCCACCGCGGAGACCATCAACCAGGCCAGCACGACGTTGGTGTCCTTCGACGTGATGCCGGTGATCAACAACTCACCCATGCCATGCCAGGCGAAGACTCGCTCGGTGATGACCGCACCGCCGAGGATGGCGCCGAAGTCGATGGCCACCACGGTGACCAGCGGAATGAGCGCGGTTCGCAGCGCGTGCCGGACCATCACCCGAGACTTGCTCAAGCCCTTGGCCCGCGCCAGCCGGACGTAATCGCTGTTGAGAACGTCGAGCATGGAGGAGCGCTGGAATCGGCTCCACGACGCGAAACTGATCGCGGCCAGGGTAATTGTGGGCAGCACCAGGTGGGCGGCGTAGTTGCCGAGATTGCTGAAAAAGCCGCCAGTGAGGCCGGGCGTCGAGTCGCCGACGGTATAGACGACCGTTCGCCCGACGGCATCGTTGAACTTGATCGCCAATATTTCCTTGAGCAGCGCGCCCAGCCAGAACACCGGCATGGACAGGAACAGAAAGCCGGCGAAGGTGAAGGTGTAATCCAGCGCGGTGTACTGCCGGACGGCGCTGATCACCCCCACGATGACGGCCAAGATGATGGCGAAGATCATGGCGAGGATGACCATCCGCGCGGTTACCAAGAGTCTCCGGGCGAGGTCGGAACGAACGTCCGTGCCGGCGATCGTTCGGCCCATGTCTCCGCGGACCAAGTTGCCGAGCCAGATGCCGTAGCGCGTGACGATCGGCTTATCTAGGTTGAGCAAGTGTTCGCGGGCGTGGATGACCGCCGGCGACGGCGGCGGGTTCTTGGCTTTCAGGTCCGCCAACGGGTCACCGGAGAAGGTGACCAGCGCAAAGACCAGGACCGAGGACAGCAGCAGCACCGGGATGGAGACAATCAGTCGCCGGACGACGAACGCGAGCATGTCGACGACCTCCGGAGAGGTCCGGCTGGCTGCCGACCCGCGGGGGCGCAGCAGACGGCCGGGCCGAGTGAGGAATGGTAACCCCGCGGCACGACCCGCCGTGGGGCCGCGCCGCGGGGAGGAGGATCAGCCCTTCAGGCCCCAGTCCTGGGTGTTATAGAACGGTCCCTGCGACGTCGGGTTGTCGACGATGTTGGTGAACCTGTCGTAAGAGGCCAGGAAGGTCGGCTTCTGGTACAGCGGCAGAGTGGCGACCTGATCAAACAAGATCTTGTCGGCCTGGTTCACCATATCGTTGGCCTTCTGCGGGTCGATCTCCCTGATCGCCTGGGAGAACAGTCGGTCCACGTCGGGATTGCTGTACTTGCCGTAGTTCGATCCGCCGCTGGTTGTGTAAATCGCCACGTTGCTGGAAACCGGGAACGGCGTCCCCACCCAGCCGAACTGGATGATGTCGAAGTCAGCCTTGGACAGCGTGCTGCCGAGCTTGGTGGTGTTGGCCGGGTCGAGTTCGATGCCGACCTTCTTCATCTGCGCGACGACGATCTCTTCGGTCCGCTCTCGCAGCTTGTTACCCTGAGTGACGGTGTACCGGAACTTCAGCGGCTGGCCGTTCTTGGCATAGATGCCGTCCGGCCCCTTGGTGTAGCCGGCGGCGTCCAGAATCTTCTGGGCGGCGGCAATGTCGCCCTTGCTGATGCCACCGGAGTTGTCTTGGTACCCCTTCTGGTTAGGCATGAACATGTGATTATTGAGCACCGTCGCCTTGTCGGTGAATTGCTTGACGGTGGCATTGACCAATTCCTGCCGATCGACGCCGGTGGCGAACGCCTTGCGCACGGCCGGATCCGTCAGCAGCGAGTTCTTGAAGTTGAAGTCGATGTGCTCAAAGTTCAGGCCCAGGTTGAGCTCGGTCTTGACGCCCTGGATCTTCTTGACCTGGTCGACCAGGTCAAGCTGCGGCTGTGGGTAGATCATCTGCACTTCGTTGTTGGCCAGTGCCTGCGGCTCGGCGGCCGAGTCAGTGATGTAGCGGTAGACGATCTTGTCCAGCGCAGGGCGCTTGCCGTAGTACTTGTCGTTGCGGACCAGCGTCAGGCTGTTTCCCTTGGCGTACTGACTGACCACGAACGGCCCGCCGGAGACGGCCGGCGGGCCGTCCTTGAGGGCAGCGGTCCAGCCGCCGGCCTTCTCCATGTAATGCGCCGGCAGCAGGGTGGTGAACAGTGACTTCCAGTCCCCGTAGTTGTTCTTGAACGTCACGGTGACGGTCTTGCCGTTGTCCGACCCGACGGTGTTGTCGATGTCCTCATAGCCGGTGGTGGTCGCCGCGTCGTCGTTCGGGTCAGAGCCGTTCTGATGCTTCCAGTTGTAGACGAAGTCGTCCGCGGTGATCGGTACGCCATCCGACCAGACCGCGCTTTGCTTGATCTTGTAGACCACCGTCTCGGGGCTCTTGTTGGTCA
>JADGOU010000189.1 GCA_017882835.1 Frankiaceae bacterium
GGTGCACCTGGCGCAGCAGCCGCATCAGCACGGTGAGGCTGCTGAGCAGGATCAGGGTGATCGGCACCAGCACCGCCCAGCTGACCGGGTCACCCCGGACGTCAGCGACGATAGGGGTGATCAGGACCGGCAGCGAGGTGAAGGCGAGGAAGACCAGCAGGCCGGGGGCGAGGGTGTAGCCCCAGGCGTTGCGGCGCAGCAGCAGCACGCCGGCGGCGAACACAACCGGCAGGAAAAACGCCAGGTCCAGCACGTGGACCGGGTTAGTCGGCAAATTGATGTCGACGGCGCTGGAGGCCTTCCTGCCGGCCAGCAGCGCCGGCACGATGTCGGCGAGCCACAGCAGGATGAACAAGGTGGCGACCAGGAGGAGGAAGGCGCCAGCCAGCCGGGCCGATGCGGCGCCGTACCGGGCTTGCACGGCGGCCCGGTCGACGACGGCGAGTCCTCCGATGAGGGCGTACAGGGAACCGCCGAGCACGGCGACCCACAGCAGGAACAGCGGACCGAACTGGAGCGAGAAGCAGTAGATCGCGTAGTTGTAGGCGGTGAACGACAACGCCCCCAGCCAACACAGGTACGCAGCCACCGAGCCGCGGCGGGCCGCCACCACCAGGACCAAGATCAGCGGGCAGACCACGCTGAGGTTGACCAGGTCCTGGGCTACGGCCTCGTCGAGCATGAGGATGGTCTCGCGACCGTAGATCCTGCCCGTGGCCACCAGCGCGACCGCGCTGCCGACCGCTGCCAGCGCCACGGTAGCTACCGACAGCCACAGCCAAGCCGCGGCGCCGGTGCCGGCAGCGGGCAGGTGTACAGACGCGGGCCTGCCCGCGTTCAGGGCACGGCGCGGCGCAGCCGGAGCGGCTTTGCTGGTCATCAAGGTCCCTCGCTTCACTGGTCGCGGACGCACGGAGGAACAGGGATGCACTCCCCCGCGGATGAACCCGCTCGCTCCTGACCGTCGCTCGCCGCCGTGCTCGCGCGCCGCCACAGGCCAGGGTCGCACGATCACCACTGGGAAGGTAGCGAACGTCGCGCGATGCAGGCCGACCGAGCGCAGCAGCACGGCGTTGGCATCTCTCGGCGACTACTCCGTTCTCGTTCTCAGGTCGAATTGCGGCCGAGCCCTCGGAGACGGTCTGCCCGTGGTCAGGGCTGTCACCGCTGATCAGGGAGCATGCGCCGGCTCGCCGGCACTTGTCGGCGATCGAGTGAACAGCCGAGCCATGTGGACGACGGTGAAGGGGAACACCACCCCGTAGCCGATGATGCCGATGTCGCGGATCTGCATGTTTCCGCTGAGAACGCCAAGCAGCCCGCCGGCAAGGCACAGGGCGGCGCTGGCTGCCATGCCGATCCGGATGCGGCGCTGCACGCGACCGGCCGGGAACGCTGCCATCGCCAACAGGAGCGCCAGCCCGAAGAAGTAGTCCCAGGCGAGGATGTCGATCGCGTAAGGAACGGAGGGCCAGTGCCAGGTGAGGAGCCGGTCGAAGCCGGGGATGTGCGCTGCCGGTAGCCGGCCCACGGTCAAGACGGTGACGTGGACGCCCATCGTCAAGGCTGCCATGGCCACGGCCATGCCGAGCCCGGCCAACGTCAGACTCCGCCCGCTGGGTGGAGCGAAGCGGTGGAGGGTGGCGAACAGCGCGACGATCAGCAGCGCCTGCACCAAGATCAGCAGCTCCATGATGGTGACGCTCAGGCCGTCGGGTAGGAGCCGATCTCCAGTGCTCGCTGCAGGCCTCAGCTGCAGCCGCTAGTGCTGCCGCAGGACTCGCAGACGTAGCAGCTCCCCGCTGGCCGCATCGTGATCCCACAGGTAAAGCACAGCGGTGCATCGGCGGCAGTGGCGCTACCTGAACGTGGAGCCGGTACGGGCTGTGGCGCGGCGGGCGCGATCGGTGCCGACTGCGCCAGCGCTTCCACGTCCAGGTCCTCGTCAACCGGCGGAGGCGAGTACGTCCCGGACGCGACGACGGCGGCCCGCTCCCCCGCGGTGAAGATGCCCAGCGCGGCGCGCTCGTCGTACGGCAGGTTATCTAACGCCAGCCGACGGAAGATGTAGTCCATCACCGACTGCGCCATCCGTACGTCCGGGTCGTCGGTCATGCCGGCCGGGTCGAACCGCATGTTGGTGAACTTGCTGACGAACGCCTCCAGCGGCACGCCGTACTGCAGGCCGATGGAGATGGCGATGGAGAACGCGTCCATCACCCCGGCCAACGTCGACCCCTGCTTGCTCATCTTGATGAAGACTTCGCCGAGGCCGTCATCGGGATAGGAACCGGCGATGAGGTAGCCCTCGGCACCGCCGACGGTGAATGACACGGTGGTCGATGGGCGGACCTTGGGCAGCCGCTTGCGGGTAGGTCGCGGCTCGGCGACCGACCCGGCGGCGTCTGCCACCCGCTTCACCGCCCCGGCGTCGGACAGCGGCTGGCCGACCTTGCAGTTGTCCCGGTAGATGGCGAGCGCCTTGAGCCCCAGCTTCCAACCCTGGAAGTAGACCTGCTCGATGTCCTCAACTGTCGCGGACTCCGGCACGTTGACGGTCTTGCTGATGGCACCCGACAGGGCCGGCTGAACAGCGGCCATCATCCGGACGTGCCCCATCGCCGAGATGGCGCGCTCCCCCATCGCACAGTCGAAGACGTCGTAGTGCTCCGGCTTGAGACTCGGCGCGTTCAGCACGTTGCCGTGCGCCGCGATGTGCTCGACGATGGCCTCAATCTGCTCGGGCTGGTACCCCAGGTTCTTCAGCGCCCGAGGCACCGTGGTGTTGACGATGCGCATCGACGCGCCGCCGACCAGCTTCTTGTTCTTGACCAGGGCGAGGTCCGGCTCGATGCCGGTCGTATCGCAGTCCATCATCAGGCCGATAGTGCCGGTCGGCGCCAGCACGCTTGCCTGGGCGTTGCGCCAGCCGTTGCGCTCGCCGAGCGCCAGACACTGCGCCCATGCGGTGGCCGCCGCCTCCAGCACCCGCTTGTCGTCGGCACCGGCCGAGCGCACCGCATCGGTGGCGGCGGCGTGCTTGCGCATCACCCGCTTGTGCGCATCCGCGTTGCGGGCGTATCCGGCGTACGGGCCGACGATGCCGGCCAGCTCCGCGGAGCGCTGGTACGCCGTACCGGTCATCAGCGAGGTGATGGCGGCGGCCATCGCCCGGCCACCCTCGCTGTCATAGGCGTGGCCGGTCGCCATCAGCAGGGCGCCGAGGTTGGCGTAGCCGATGCCCAGCTGGCGGTAGGCGCGGGTGGTCTCACCGATCGACTCGGTCGGGAAGTCGGCGAAGCAGATGGAGATGTCCATCGCGGTGATGACGAGCTCGACGACCTTGCCGAAGGTGGCGGCGTCGAAGGTGTCGTCCGACCGCAGGAACTTCAGCAGATTGATGGAGGCGAGGTTGCAGGAGGAGTTGTCGAGGCTGAGGTACTCACTGCAGGGGTTGCTGGCCGTGATGCGGCCGGTCTCCGGGTTGGTGTGCCAGTCGTTGATGGTGTCGTCGTACTGCAGGCCGGGGTCGGCGCACTCCCAGGCCGCCTTGGCAATCGTGCGGAACAGTGTCCGGGCGTCGACCGACTCCAGCACGGAGCCATCGAGCCGGGCGCGCAGCGCAAAGTCCCGGCCGTCCTCCACCGCGTGCATGAACTCGTCGCTGACTCGGACGGAGTTGTTGGCGTTCTGGTACTGGACGCTGGTGATGTCCTTGCCGCCGAGGTCCATGTCGAAGCCCGCGTCCCGCAGGACGCGAATCTTCTCCTCTTCCCGGGCCTTGAGGTCGATGAACTCCTCGATGTCGGGATGGTCGACGTCGAGCACGACCATCTTCGCGGCCCGTCGGGTAGCGCCCCCGGACTTAATCGTGCCGGCGGAGGCGTCTGCACCGCGCATGAACGACACCGGTCCCGATGCGGTGCCGCCGCTACTGAGCAGCTCCCTGGAAGACCGAATCCGGGACAGGTTCAGCCCGGCACCGGAACCGCCCTTGAAGATCAGACCCTCCTCGCGGTACCAGTTGAGGATCGAGTCCATCGTGTCCTCGACGGCCAAGATGAAGCAGGCTGACACCTGCTGTGGCGAGCTGGTCCCCACGTTGAACCAGACCGGGGAGTTGAAGCTGAAGATCTGGTGGAGCAAGGCATAGGTCAACTCATGCTCGAAGACCTCGGCCTCAGCTGCGGTGGCGAGGTAGCCGTGGGTTCGACCGGCAGTGACGTAGCTGCCCACTACCCGGTCGATGAGCTGACGCAGCGAGTGCTCCCGCTGGGGGGTGCCCACCGCGCCGCGGAAGTACTTGGTGGTGACGATGTTCGCGGCGTTGACCGACCAGAAATCCGGGAACTCCACCCCGCGCTGCTCGAAGTTGACCGAGCCATCGCGCCAGTTCGTCATCACCACGTCGCGGCGCTCCCAGGTGACCTCCGCGTACGGGTGCACGCCGGCCGTGGTGAACACGCGCCCGATCGAGAGTCGCTGGCCGGGGGCGCCGGTCGCCCCGGAGCCGTTGCTACTGACGGAACCGCGGACCGTCTCGGTCATGACTGCCCAGCTCCTTCGTCAGTTCGATCGGCGGTGTCGGTCGGTGATGGCGACCACGGCCAGGCGGGGAAGCTGTGGGTTGGGTTCGGGCGCAAGTGGTGCGGCGCCGCCCTGGGTGATGTCGCGGCTAGTCGCGGAGTCATCCGCCGCTGACCGCGAGCTCGGCCACCAGTGGCGGCGCCGGGTCGATGTCCGGCGCCGGGATCGGGCCGGTGGGGTGGTGGGCACGGAGTGCGGCGATCTCGGCTTCGAAGTCCGCGAGGGAGTCGAAGGCGCGGTAGACGCTGGCGAAACGGAGGTAGGCCACCTCGTCGAGCTCCCGCAGCGGTCCCAGAATGGCCAGCCCAACCTCGTCCGCCGCGACTTCGGCGCTGCCGCGGGCGCGGATGGCGTCCTCCACCCGTTGCGCCAGCAGCGCGAGGGCATCTTCCTCGGCCGGTCGGCCCTGGCAGGCCTTGCGCACGCCAGCGAGGACCTTGGCCCGGCTGAACGGTTCGGTCGCCCCACTCCGCTTGACCACGGTCAGGCTGGCGGACTCCATGGTGGTGAACCGACGCCCGCAGTTGGCGCACGCGCGCCGCCGGCGGATCGCCTGACCGTCGTCGGCCTCCCGGCTGTCGACGACCCGCGAATCTCCCTGCCGGCAGAACGGGCACCTCATCGGACATCCCTTCGGTTCCAGGCGTCCGCCGCGCGGCGGCCGTCGGTCGTTCGTGACCAGAGCGTTGCCGGCCTGTTGGCGCCGGCTGGGGACAGTCACGTGCGTAAATTGTGGGCGAATTGACCTGGGTTGTGGACAGTTAGCCACAACCTGTGGACTACTTACACGTGTGTAACTACCAGATGTTGTGACGGTAGGCGGTTCCTCGCGAGCATGCAAGTCGAACTGGGAGAACGCGGCAACGACGCAGGTGGGTCGGCGTGGCGCGGCGCGAGGCCGGGTGGGCAGTGGTGCGCGAGCCGGGTGTGTCAGGCCTGCGGGCGCCGCCGGCAGTCGAGACGACCAACGCTGACGCAATCGCTCAGCCGGCCGGAACGGCGAGGGTCTGCCCGACCATGAGGGTGGACCTGGACAGCCGGTTGAGTCGTCGGATCTCCTCGACGGTGACCCGCGGGTCTCGTCCAGGCGCAAGTCGGTTGGCGATCGCCCACAGCGTGTCACCAGCTTGGACCACCACCGCCTGCGACGCTACCGGCGCCTCGGCCCGCGTTGCCGCCACGGTGGAGGCGCGTCCGAAGGCGAACGCGGACAGCAGCAGCAGGGCAGCGAGCGACACCACCGCGACTCGCCCGCGTGCCGTGACTCGGCCGGGATGCGTGCACCGCCGTCGGCCGTCGACCCTGCCAGCGTGCCTGGGCGCGCCGGGCACTCGGCGAGAACCGCGGGCGGCCTGATCGGCGGCCGGCGGCCGATCGCCGGCGGCCGTGGAGCCTGGCCCGCGCGCCATCGATGCC
>JADGOU010000013.1 GCA_017882835.1 Frankiaceae bacterium
CCCACGAGCGCGAGGGCGAGCTGCTGCGGGCGCTCGGGGACTTCCCTCGGGTGGTGGCCTCGGCCGCCGAACTGCGGGCGCCGCACCGGGTCGCCCGGTACCTGGAAGAGCTCGCCGGCACCTATCACCGGTTCTACGACGCCTGCCGGGTGCTGCCGCAGGGTGACGAGCCGGCGAGCGACCTCGGCCGGGCTCGGCTCTGGCTGTGCGAGGCGACCCGGGTGGTGCTGGCCAATGGGCTCGGCCTGCTCGGCGTGAGCGCGCCTGACCGGATGTGACGGCGATGACCATGTTGCAACCGCGGGTCGACCTGACCCTCGACCCGACCGTCTGGCCGCGCACCGCCGGTCGCGTCGGCGGCGTGTTGGCGATCGGCGGCGTCGACGTCCGAGACCTGGCGCTCGAGTACGGCACCCCGGCGTACGTGCTGGACGAGGATGACTTCAGGGAGCGGTGCCGCCAGTGGCGCGTCGCGTTCAGAGCCGGTGCCGCCGACGGCGACGTCTACTACGCGGGCAAGTCGTTCCTCTGTGTCGCGGTCGCCCGCTGGGTGGCCGCCGAGGGGCTTTCCCTGGACGTGTGCACCGGCGGGGAGCTGGCCGTCGCCGAGCGCGCCGGCTTCCCGGCCGACCGGATCCTGTTTCACGGCAACAACAAGTCGGTCGAGGAGCTGCGGCGGGCGGTGACCACCGGCGTCGGCCGGGTGGTGCTCGACTCGTTCGAGGAGCTGGCCCGGCTGGCGTTTATCGCCGAGGCCGCAGGTGTGCGCCAGCGCGTGCTGATCCGGGTCACCCCCGGCGTGGAGGCGCACACCCACTCCTACGTCGCCACCGGGCAGGAGGACCAGAAGTTCGGATTCTCGTTGGCCGCCGGCGCCGCGGCCGAGGCGGTCCGGCGCGTGCTGGCCCTGCCGTCGTTGGAGCTAGTGGGCCTGCACTGCCACATCGGCTCGCAGATCTTCGACACCTCGGGGTTCCGGCTGGCGGCGCACCGGATGGTCGGCTTGCTGGCGGAGGTGCGCGCCGAGCACGGCGTCGAGCTGCCGGAGCTCAACCTCGGCGGCGGTCTCGGCATCGCCTACACCTCCGAGGACGCGCCGCTGCCGGTCGAGGAGGTTGCCGACCGGTTGCGCGCGGTCGTCACCGCCGAGTGTGCGACGGCCGGGCTCGCCGTACCGAGGCTCGGGGTCGAACCCGGTCGAGCGGTCAGTGGTCCGACGACGGTCACGCTGTATGAGGTCGGCACGGTCAAGGAGCTGCCCGGCCTGCGCACCTACGTCAGTGTCGACGGCGGGATGAGCGACAACATCCGCACCGCGCTGTACGACGCGCACTACACCGCCGTGCTGGCCTCGCGCACCTCCACCGCCCCGCCCCGGGTGGTCACCGTCTGCGGAAAGCACTGTGAGAGCGGCGACATCGTCGTCCACGACGTTGCCCTGGCCGCGGACCTGGCACCGGGGGACCTGCTGGCGGTGCCGGCCTCCGGGGCCTACCACCGCTCGATGGCTAGCAACTACAACCACGTTCCTCGCCCACCGGTGATCGCCGTTCGGAATGGTCAGGCGCGGGTGCTCGTACGGCGGGAGACTGAGGACGACCTGCTGCGGCTCGACGCCGCAGGGCTCGACACCGCAGAGCTCGACACGGAAGACCTCGACACGGAAGACGAGGCATGACCACGGGAGCCCGGCGGTCGGTGACGGTCGCCCTCATCGTCGGCCTGCTCGTCGTGGCTGCCGCCGGGGCGGTTGCGTTGGTCAACGGTCGCCTCGCCACCGCGGTGGCCGAGCTCGTCGTACTGGTGGCTGGTGTCGGCGTGGGCCTGCTGTTGTTGCGGCGGCTGCCGTGACCCCGGTTGTCGACGGTCGGCCACTGCGGATCGCCCTGCTGGGCTGCGGCATCGTTGGCAGCGAGGTCGTCCGGCTGCTGCACGACTCGGCCGCGGATCTGACCGCCCGCATCGGGGCGCCGCTGGAGCTAGCCGGGATCGCCGTCCGTCGACCGCAGCGGGTCCGCGACCTGCCGGTGGACCCGGGCCTGTTCACCGCGGACGCGGCCGGCCTGGTAGAGCGCGACGACGTCGACATCGTCGTCGAGGTGATCGGCGGCATCGAGCCGGCGCGCGCGCTGGTCCTCTCCGCGTTGCGACGCGGCCGGGGGGTGGTGACGGCCAACAAGGCGCTGCTGGCCAGCGACGGCGCGACCCTGTACCAGGCGGCCCGCTCGTTCGGCGCCGACCTGTACTTCGAGGCCAGTGTCGCCGGCGCCATCCCGCTGCTGCGCCCCCTGCGTGAGTCGCTGGCCGGTGATCGGATCAGCCGCGTCCTCGGAATCGTCAACGGCACCACCAACTTCGTGCTCACCCGGATGGATGAGACCGGCGCCGGGTTCGACGAGGCGTTGGACGAGGCCACCGCCCTCGGGTACGCCGAGGCCGACCCGAGTGCGGACATCGACGGCTTCGACGCCGCCGCCAAGGCGGCCATCCTGGCCGGGATCGCCTTTCACACCCGGATCCAAGTCGACCAGGTGCACCGCGAGGGCATCGCCGACGTGACCGCTGCCGATGTGGCCAGCGCCGCGGCGATGGGCTGCACGGTCAAGCTGCTGGCCATCGCCGAGCGGTCGGAAACCGACCGCAGCGTCGGCGTGCGGGTGCACCCGGCGATGATCCCGCGCAGCCACCCACTGGCCGGGGTGCGCGAGGCGTTCAACGCGGTCTTCGTGGAGGGCGCCGCCAGCGGTGAGCTGATGTTCTACGGCCGCGGTGCCGGCGGCGCCCCGACCGCGGCGGCGGTCATGGGGGACGTGGTGGCGGTCGCCCGCAACCTGCTCAGCGGGGCCCGCGGTGCCGGCGAATCGGCGTACGCCGACCTGCGGGTGCGACCCATGGGGGAGACGGTGACCCGCTACCACGTCAGCCTGGACGTGGCCGACAAAGCCGGCGTGCTGGCTAATGTGGCCAGCGTTTTCGCCGCCCACGACGTCTCCATCCGCGTGGTCCGCCAGGAGGGCCACGGCGACGACGCCACCCTGGTGATCGTCACGCACGCCGCCACCGACGCGGCGCTGGCGGCCACGGTGGCCGCCCTGCG
Source organism: Frankiaceae bacterium (assembly GCA_017882835.1). Lineage (GTDB taxonomy): Bacteria > Actinomycetota > Actinomycetes > JADGOU01 > JADGOU01 > JADGOU01. Next base: position 3,098 of record JADGOU010000013.1, read on the forward strand.
CGACCTCGACATCGTCCGAGCGGTGGCCAGCGTCATGCGAGTCGAGGGGCAGGACCGGTGATGCAGCCGGAATCACCACCGATCGGCCGAGCCGGTTGGCGCGGCATCATCAAGGAGTACCGACACCGGCTGCCCGTGACCGAGCACACCCCGATCATCACTTTGCGCGAGGGCGGTACGCCGCTGGTGCCGGCGGCGCATCTGTCGTCGCTGACGGACTGCGAGGTCCACCTCAAGGTGGAGGGGGCCAACCCAACTGGGTCCTTCAAGGACCGCGGGATGACGGTCGCATTCTCCAAGGCGGTGGAGGAAGGCAGTCGGGCGGTCATTTGCGCCTCCACCGGCAACACCTCGGCCAGCGCCGCCGCGTACGCCGCTCGCAGCGGCCTGGTGTGCGCCGTCCTGGTGCCCAGCGGCAAGATTGCCATGGGCAAGCTGGCGCAGGCGCTGGTGCACGGAGCGCGGCTGTTGCAGGTCGACGGCAACTTCGACGACTGCCTGGAGCTGGCGCGGGAGCTGGCCAGCAAGTACCCGGTGTCGCTGGTCAACAGCGTTAACCCGTTCCGGATCGAGGGCCAGAAGACCGCGGCGTTCGAGATCTGTGACACCCTCGGCGACGCCCCGGACGTGCACTGCCTGCCCGTCGGCAACGCCGGCAACATCACGGCGTACTGGAAGGGCTATGTCGAGTACGCCGCCGACGGGGTGTCGTCGCACCGGCCGGTCATGCGGGGATTTCAGGCCGCCGGCGCGGCTCCGATCGTGACCGGCAAGGCCGTGCGCAACCCGACGACGATTGCCACCGCCATCCGCATCGGCAACCCGGCATCGTGGCAGCAGGCGCTGGCTGCGCGGGACGCCTCCGGCGGTGCCATCGAGGCAGTGACCGACCGGCAGATCCTCGAGGCCTACCGCAGGCTCGCCCGGCGCGAAGGTGTCTTTGTCGAGCCTTCGTCGGCAGCCTCCGTTGCCGGGCTGCTACAGGCTGCGGCGGACGGTTCGCTGTCCCCGGGGCGACGGGTGGTGTGCACGGTGACCGGGCACGGGCTCAAGGATCCGGAGTGGGCGATCGCCGGGGCGCCGCGGCCGGTGACCATCCCGGCGGAGGTGTCGGCGGCGGCTGCGGCGCTGGACCTATGACCCGGCCGGCTCCGGGCCTCGCCACGGCGCGGCTGACCACCGGGACCGTGCATGTGCGAGTGCCCGCCACGAGCGCCAACCTCGGCCCCGGGTTCGACGCGCTGGGGCTGGCGCTGGCACTCTACGACGACGTGGCCGTCTCGGTGGCGAGCTCTGGTGTCGCCGTGGACATCGTCGGGGAGGGTGCCGACCGGCTGCCTCGCGGCGACCGGCACCTGATCGCCTGCACCGTGCTCAGCGGCCTGGACCGACTCGGCGTACGGCCGGCTGGCCTGCGCATTTCCTGCACCAACCGGATTCCGCACGCCCGCGGGTTGGGCTCGTCCGCCGCCGCGATCATCGCCGGTCTGCTGGCCGCCCGGGCGCTGGTTGCCGACGGCGAGTGCCGACTCGACGTCGAGTGCCGACTCGACGACGCTGCGCTGCTCAAGCTGGCCGCGGAGATGGAAGGCCACCCGGACAACGTCGCGGCCTGCCTGCTCGGTGGCTTGACGGTGGCCTGGACGGAGGATGGGGCGGCCCGCGCGGTTCGCCTTCAGCCGGTCGACTCACTCAAGCCGGTGGTCTTCGTGCCCGCCACCCGGGCGACAACCGCGCAGGTACGCCGCTTGCTGCCCGATTCGGTTCCGCACGCCGATGCGGCGGCCAACGCCGGCCGGGCCGCGCTGATGCTGGCCGCCCTGACGACGCGGCCGGACCTGTTGTTGCCGGCCACGGTCGACTATCTGCATCAGCCCTATCGGGCGCCGGCCATGCCGGAAACCGCGGAGTTCGTGGCTCGGCTGCGGGCCGCGGGGGTGCCGGCCGTGGTGTCCGGGGCCGGGCCGGCCGTGTTGGCGCTGGGCCAGGGCCCAAGCGGGCTGCCGCCGCCACCGTCGGGTTGGTCGGCGCTGTCGTTGCCGGTTGACCGAGTCGGTGCGCAGGTACGCCGTCCGGACTGACTTCAGCCAGTGTCGATCTGTGCGCTGGCCAGCGCACTTCGACACTCGCTCGCTAGGTTCGGAACCGCGGTGCGGGTCGCGGGAGCGCAGGTAACGCGCTCGTTCGGACAAACGTACGTCGACATATCGGCGACATATCGGTAGACATATCGGCGTCTTGTTGCCCGATGTCACCCTGGGCGTTACGCTCAGAGAGCACCAGCCGCCCCCTGCGGGGGCCGCATCTGCTCGCCGAGCAACCCGGACGTCCTTCCAGGGCCTTCGAGCGCTTTGGCTTTCTCCGTCCGGCCGCTCTGTCGGCGCCTTGAGTGCGTCGATCACGCGGTCGCCCGTCGAGGAAGTCGGTCGACGAGCGCACCCCCGCGGTCCGGTTTCGCAGCGTCGGCGTCCGTCAGGTCGCTCGAAGCCCGGCCGGTGTACCACGAGCCCCCGCCCAGGTCGGGCGGGTGTACCACCCGCGCCGCCGTGTGCGGCCGAAGTTCATCGCCCGGTGCCCGCCTGTTGGCCGGCTGCACCGCCATTGGGAAGGACCCCATGAGCGATTCCACCGATCTGCTGCCTCTCACCGAAGAGGCCATCGCCACCTCCGTCGCTGGGGACGACGTCGACCCGGGTCACAATGGCGCCGGCCGCCTCGACCCGAGTGACACTGCTCGGACGAGCGCCGACGATACTGCTGCCACAGAACTCCCCAGTCCGGCTGGCACAGCCTCGTCCGCGCCTCGAGGCCGCCGGCGCACTGCCGGCGGCGGGCTGACCGCCATGGTGCTGCCGGAGCTGCAGACGATGGCTTCCGGCCTCGGCATCAGCGGTACGGCGCGGATGCGCAAGAGTCAGCTGATCGCTGCCATCCAGGAGCTGCAGGGCGGATCGGTGGCGGCCAGCAACTCGGCCCCGGCCAGCAGCTCGGCCCCGGCCAGCAGCTCGGCCCCGGCCGGCGGATCCGTCACTGGCACGTCCGCGGCCGTCGTGTCGGCAACGGACTCTGCCACGAGCGCACCCGCCTCGGCCGGGACGAGCAACGGCGCCACGACCGCCCCCTACCGCAGCGACCGGGGCGACGGCTCTGGAACCGACACCGGCGTTGCCGCCGGTGTGGTCCACGACAGCCAGAACGGGGCCGAAGCCGGCTCCGCGGGTTCCGCGCCGGAGGTCGTACCCGGTGATCGCGTCCGCCCGGAGCGGGAGGACCGCTCGGCGCCGTCGGGCGCCCCCACCAGCCGCGACGGCGAACGACCCGACCGGGACCGGCCGCGGGACCGGCAACGCTTCGACAATCAGCGCCCAGAGGGCCAACGCTCCGACAACCAGCGCCAGCAGTACGGCGCCGGCCGGGACCGCCAGCAAGGCAATCGTGATCGCAATCAGTCGGGTCAGGGCCAGGGCCAGCAGGGGGATCGCAGCTCCACCGGCCAGCAGGGCCGGGGCCAGGGTCAGAGCCAGGGCCAGGGTCAGAGCCAAGGTCAGGGTCAGGGCCAGGGTCAAAGCCAGGGCCAGCAGAGTGACCGGTTCCGGGACGATGACGACGCCAGCGGCGGCAGCCGCCGCCGCGGCCGGTTCCGGGAGCGCGGTCGCAACCGCAGTCGCAACCGCGAGGACCGCTTCGTCGCCGACAGCGAGCCGGTGGTCGGCGAGGACGACGTACTGGTGCCGGTCGCCGGCATCCTCGACATCCTCGACAACTACGCCTTCGTGCGGACCTCGGGCTACCTGACCGGGCCGAACGACGTGTACGTCTCGCTCGCCCAGGTGCGCAAGCACGGACTGCGTCGTGGTGACGCGGTGACCGGGGCGGTCCGCCAGCCCCGCGACGGCGAGCGGCACGACAAGTACAACGCGCTGGTGCGCCTGGACCAGGTCAACGGCGCTGACCTGGAGGCGGGTCGACAGCGGCCGGAGTTCACCACGCTGACCCCGCTCTACCCGCAGGACCGACTGCGGCTGGAGACCGAGCCGAACGTGCTGACCACCCGGGTGATCGACCTGATCGCCCCGATCGGCAAGGGCCAGCGCGGTCTGATCGTCAGCCCGCCAAAGGCTGGCAAGACGATGGTTCTCCAGGCGATCGCCAACGCAATCACGACCAACAACCCGGAGTGCCACCTGATGGTGGTCCTGGTCGACGAGCGGCCAGAAGAGGTCACCGACATGCAGCGGTCGGTGAAGGGCGAGGTCATCGCCTCCACCTTCGACCGCCCACCGTCGGACCACACCACCGTCGCGGAGCTCTCGATCGAGCGAGCCAAGCGGCTGGTCGAGCTCGGTCACGACGTGGTGGTGCTCCTCGACTCCATCACCCGGCTGGGTCGCGCCTACAACCTTGCTGCCCCGGCGAGCGGACGCATCCTGTCCGGTGGCGTGGACTCGACCGCCCTGTACCCGCCGAAGCGCTTCCTCGGCGCCGCCCGCAACATCGAGTTCGGCGGATCGCTGACGATCCTGGCCACCGCCTTGGTCGAGACCGGCTCCACGATGGACACGGTGATCTTCGAGGAGTTCAAGGGCACTGGCAACATGGAGCTCAAGCTGGACCGGAAGCTCGCCGACAAGCGGATCTTCCCGGCGATCGACATCGACGCCTCCGGCACCCGCAAGGAGGAGATCTTGATGGCGCCCGACGAGCTCGGCGTCGTCCTCAAGCTGCGCCGGGTATTGCACGCCCTGGAGACCAGCCAGGCGTTGGAGCTGTTGCTGGACAAGATGAAGAAGACCGGGTCGAACGCCGAGTTTCTGATGCAGATCCAGAAGACCACGTTCGGACCGGGGGACTGACGGTCGCCGCCCCGGAACGCGCCAGGCCCGACCGGTGTTAAGCAGTCTGCCGGGCGCGTTCTGGCACACTTGGCTGGCTACGGCACCGGTTCGAAGTCCGGCTCGGACGACCCGGCGGCCTTCTGTTGGAGAGGACCTATGAAGCCCGACATCCACCCGCAGTACGTCGAGACGACAGTGACGTGCACCTGCGGCAACACCTTCACCACGCACAGCACCGCCCGTAACGGCGTCATTCACGCTGACGTCTGCTCGGCCTGCCACCCCTTCTACACCGGCAAGCAGAAGATCCTGGACGTCGGCGGCCGGGTGGAGAAGTTCGAGCGCCGGTTCGGCAAGCGCCAGGCCGGTCAGCGCGCCGGCGCTGTCAAGGGCTAAGGAAACGGCGGCGCCCGCCCGGTTCGCGACAGCAGCCGGCGGGCGCCGTTGTCGTGTCCGGCGGTGCTACCGCCGTGGCCGCATCAGCCCAGCCGCGGGGCACCGAGGGCTGTGAGCAACGACGGGAGTGTTCGTGTCCGACCCGCTCGACGACCTGCTCGCCGAGCATGCTGCGCTCGAGGTGCAGCTCGCCGACCCAGCTGTGCACGTCGACCAGACCCGCGCGCGGGACCTTGGCAAGCGGTACGCCGAGCTGGCCCCCGTGGTGGAGGCGGCGCGAGCGCTGCGCGCGGCCGAAGGTGATCTCGTGGCTGGTCGCGAGCTGACTGCGGAGGACTCCGCATTTGCCGTCGAGCTGCCGGCGCTGCAGGGGCGCCGGGACGCTTTCGCGGATCAGTTGCAAGAGCTGCTGCTGCCGCGCGACCCGAACGACAGCCGGGACGTGATCTTGGAGATCAAGGCCGGCGAGGGCGGGGAGGAGTCCGCCCTGTTCGTCGGCGACTTGTTGCGGATGTACCTGCGCCACGCCGAGCTGCAGGGCTGGCGCACCGAGGTGCTCGACGCCACCGAGTCGGACCTCGGCGGATACAAGGACGTCAGCGTCGCGGTGAAGTCACGCCGCGGCGCGGACGGCGTGTGGGCCCGGCTGAAGTACGAGGGCGGGGTGCACCGGGTCCAGCGCGTGCCGGCCACCGAGTCTCAAGGGCGTATCCACACCAGCGCCGCCGGGGTGCTGGTGTTGCCGGAGGCGCAGGACGTCGAAGTGCACATCGAGCCGGGCGACCTGCGCATCGACGTCTTCCGGTCCTCGGGGCCGGGTGGGCAGAGCGTCAACACCACCGACTCGGCCGTTCGGATCACGCACCTGCCGACCGGCACGGTGGTGTCGTGCCAGAACGAGAAAAGCCAGCTGCAGAACAAGGAGCAGGCGCTGCGCATCCTGCGGGCGCGGCTGCTCGTGCAGGCGCAGGAGGCCCAGGCGGCGGACGAGAACGCCGCCCGCACCAGCCAGGTCCGCACCGTCGATCGCAGCGAGCGGGTCCGCACCTACAACTATCCGGAGAACCGGATCTCCGACCACCGCAGCGGGTTCAAGGCCTACAACCTCGACGCCGTCCTCAACGGTGAGCTCGACCCGGTGATCTCCTCGTTGGTCGCCGCGGACGCCGAGGCTCGGCTGGCCAGTCAACCATCCGGTGGACGGGCGTCGTGACCGCCTTGATTGAGGCCGTGCGCGCCGCCACCGGACGACTGCAGGCGGCCGGCGTACGGTCGGCCCGGTCCGACGCGGAGCAGTTGGCGGCGCACGTCCTCGGCGTACGCCGAGGCAGCCTGGCCGGCCTGTCCGTCCTCGACCCAGTCGCCAGCCAGGTGTACGCCGATCTGGTCGCCCGCCGCGGCGCCCGCGTCCCGCTGCAGCATCTGACCGGCACGGTGGGCTTTCGCTACCTCGACGTAGCGGTCGGGCCGGGCGTCTTCGTACCCAGGCCGGAGACCGAGTCCGTGGTGCAGTGGGCGGTCGATGCCCTGGCAGTTGGCGGGCCACCGGTACCGGTGGTCGTCGACCTCGGCACTGGTTCCGGCGCGATCGCGCTGGCGCTGGCGACCGAGGTCCGCGGCGCCCGGGTACATGCGGTGGAGCGTGACCCGGTCGCCCTGACCTGGGCCGGGCTGAACGTGGCTCGGTACGCCCGCGACGGTGGCCGCGCGGTGACGCTGCATTTCGGTGATATGGGTGATATGGGTGATACCGGCGACGTGCCGGTCGAGCTGGCCGGGACCGTCGACCTGGTCGTCAGCAACCCGCCGTACCTGACCGGGGTCGAGCTCAGCGACTGCGACCCGGAGGTGCGTGACCACGACCCGAGGGCAGCGTTGGTCGCCGGCGCGGACGGCCTGGACGGGGTGCGGCTGGTGGCCGCGGCGGCGCGTGGGCTGCTGCGCCCCGGCGGCCTGGTCGTGGTCGAGCACGGTGACCATCAGGGGGCGAGCGCCGCGGCAGTGTTCACGGCCGCCGGATGCTGGGACGACGTGATGGACCACCGGGATCGGGCGGGCCGGGACCGGTTCGTCACCGCCCGCCGCCGCGCCGACGCCGGCCGGTCGTCGTGAGCGTCCGGTTCGACTGCGACGAGCCCGATCAACGCCGCGAAGGGATCACACAGGCCGTCGCCGCGATCCGTCGGGGACAGCTCGTCGTGCTGCCGACCGACACGGTGTACGGCGTGGGAGCCGACGCCTTCACCCCGGCGGCCGTGGATGCGCTGCTGTTCGCCAAGGGCCGCGGGCGCGACATGCCGGTGCCGGTGCTAGTGGGCTCGTGGCGTACCTTAGACGGTTTGGTGGACCGCCCACCCCCGGCCGCCCGGCCCCTGGTCGAGGCCTTCTGGCCGGGCGCGCTGACGATCGTCCTGCGGCACACGCCGTCGCTGGCCTGGGATCTGGGCGAGAGTCGCGGCACCGTTGCCGTCCGGATGCCGCTGCACCCGGTGGCGATCGAGCTGCTGACCCAGACCGGTCCGGTGGCGGTGTCGAGCGCGAACCGGACCGGCATGCCGCCAGCGGTCACCGCCGACGATGCCCAGCTGCAGCTCGGCGGGGCGGTGGCGGTCTACCTCGACGGTGGCCGGTGCGCCGACCCGGTACCCTCGACGATCGTCGACCTGACCGGGGCTGCCCCCCGGCTGCTGCGGCCGGGCGCCGTGGAGGTCGAGCTGCTGCGCGGCGTACTGCCCGACCTCGAGGACGCCCGGTGACCGGCCCATGGGCGGGCGCGAAGCCGGGGACCGGCGAACCGGACGGATCGGATCCCGACCGGTTCAGCATTCTGTTCGTCTGCACCGGCAACATCTGCCGCTCGCCGGTGGCCGAGTACCTGACCAGGGCCGCCTTGAGCATCCGCCTGGGGCCGGCGGCGGCGCACGCGCTCGCAACCAGTGCCGGCACCTGGGGACACGAGGGGGCGGCGATGGAGCCATTTGCGCTCCAGGTCCTGGCCGAGCGGGGCATCGACGGCACGGAGTTTCGCGCTCGTGAGCTCGATGCGCAGATGGTGGCTGCCGCTGACCTGGTCCTGGCCGCCACCCGCGAGCATCGCGCGGGCGCGGTGGTGCTGTATCCACGCGCGTCGGCCCGGGTCTTCACGCTGCGCGAGTTCGATCGGTTGACGGCGGGGGTGGACCCGGCCGGACTGCCGGCCAACGTCGTTGCGCGCGGCCGGGCGCTGGTCCGGCAGGCTGCGGGCCGGCGCGGTCTGGCCCCGCCAGCGACCGCCGGTGATGACGATGTCCCCGACCCGTACGGCGCGCCGCTGGCGATCTTCCGTCGGTGCGCGGATGAGATCATCGCCGTCTTGCGCGGACCGGTCGACCGGCTGGCGTCGCCGGCACCGCCGATGCCGGCGACGTCCTCGGCGCCGCATGTCTCGCCGGGATCAGCGGACGGGTTCGCCGCCGTAGAGTGACCTGACCGCGCAGCGCGCGATGTGCCGGCCACCGGAGGAACGCCATGTCCACCACGACGCCCACCACGACGTCCACCGCTGCGCCCACCACGACGTCCACAGCCGCGATGACGCCCGGACTGTTTGGCCGGGTCGGGTTTACCGACGGCACCCCATTCTGGGGACCGGACTTCGACGCGCTGCAGCGCGAAGACCCCGAGATCGCGGCGGTCGTGCTCGGCGAGCTCGACCGGCTCCGCGGCGGCCTGCAGCTGATCGCCAGCGAGAACTTCACCTCGCCCGCCGTCCTGGCCGCTCTCGGCAGCACGCTGTCGAACAAGTACGCCGAGGGCTACCCCGGCCGCCGCTACTACGGCGGCTGCGGCGAGGTGGACAAGGCCGAGCTGCTCGGCATCGCCCGGGCCAAGGAGCTCTTTGGCGCCGAGCACGCCAACCTGCAGCCGCACAGCGGCGCCAGCGCCAACCTGGCCGCCTACGCCGCCCTGCTGTCGCCCGGCGACACCGTGCTGGCGATGTCGCTGCCGCATGGCGGCCACCTCACCCACGGCAGCAAGGTCAACTTCTCCGGCAAGTGGTTCCACACCATTGGGTATGGCGTGCGCGCGGACACCGAGCTGATCGACTACGATCAGGTGCGCGCGCTGGCCCACGAGCATCGGCCCAAGATGATCATCTGCGGCGCCACGGCGTACCCGCGTCTGATCGACTTTGCCGCCTTCCGGGAGATTGCCGACGAGGTCGGGGCCTGGCTGCTGGTCGACGCCGCCCACTTCATCGGCCTGGTCGCCGGCAAGGCCATCCCGTCACCGGTGCCCTACGCCGACGTGGTCACCTTCACCACGCACAAGGTGCTGCGCGGCCCGCGCGGCGGCATGATCGTCTGCCGGGAGGAGCTGGCCCAGCGCATCGACAAGGCGGTCTTCCCGTTCAGCCAGGGGGGCCCGCTGATGCACGCGGTCGCGGCCAAGGCGGTGGCCCTGGCCGAGTGCCTGCGCCCGGACTACCAGGCCTACGCCCAGCAAGTGATCGACAATGCCCGGGCGCTCGCCGCCGGCCTGGCCGCCGAAGGCATCCGGCCGGTGTCCGGGGGCACCGACACCCACCTGGCGCTGTTGGACCTGCGCGAGGTGGGGGTTACCGGCTCCGACGCCGAGATCCGCTGCGACGCCGCCCGGATCACTTTGAACAAGAACGCCATCCCGTACGACCCGGCCCCGCCGATGGTGGCCTCAGGAATCCGGGTCGGCACGCCGGCGGTCACCACCCAGGGCATGACTGAGGGCGACATGACGCAGGTCGCCGGCCTGATTGCGCGGGCGGTCCGCGACCAAGACGGCTCGGCGGCCGCGGAGATCTCGGCCGAGGTCTCCGCGCTCGTGGCGCGGCACCCGGCGTACCCCCGGCCGTAGCGAGTCGACGGCGCTGGACCCGGCCGGCCGCGGGTGTGAGGAAGGGGCGCAGCGCGTGCGGGAGTACCTCGTCGTGCTCTTCGTCGCGGCCGCCGCCACCTACCTGCTGACGCCGATCGCCCGGGTCGGCGCGGTCCGAGTGCGGGCGCTGGCCGAGCCGCGGGACCGGGACGTGCACGCCATCGCCACGCCGCGCCTGGGCGGCCTGGCGATGTACGCCGGGATCCTGATCGCCATGCTGGTCGCACGCAACCTGCCGGCGCTGCAGGTGGCCTTCCGGGAGTCCGACGTCAAGGCGGTGCTGGCGGCCGGCGGCGTCATCTGCCTGCTTGGCGTGGCGGACGACAAGTGGGGACTGGACGCGTTGACCAAGCTGGCCGGGCAGGTGGTCGCCGCCGGGGTGATGGTGCTGCTCGGGCTGCAGCTGCTGTTCGTGCTGGTCCCCGGGCGCGGGACGATCTCGCTCGGGGCCGACGTCGGGGTCCCGTTGACTGTGCTGCTGGTGCTGGTGACCGTTAACGCGATCAACTTCGTTGACGGCCTGGACGGGCTGGCGGCCGGCGTCGTCGGCATCGCCGCGCTGGCGTTCTTCGCCTTCTCCTATCAGCTGTCGGTCGTGCAGGGGTTCCAGCGCGCCTCCCCGCCGACGCTGATCACAGCGGTCCTGGCCGGAGCCTGCCTGGGCTTCCTGCCGCACAACTTCAACCCGGCCCGGGTGTTCATGGGGGACTCGGGCTCGATGCTGATCGGGCTCATGCTGGCGGCGGCCACCACCAGCCTCACCGGCCAGCTCGACCCCAACGTGCACGCCGCCGACCTGTTCCCGGCGCTGCTGCCGCTGCTGCTGCCGCTCGCCGTCCTGGCCGTGCCCTTCATCGACCTGGTGATGGCAGTCATCCGGCGGGCTCGGGCCGGCCGGTCGCCGTTCTCGCCGGACAAAGAGCACCTGCACCACCGGCTCCTCGAGATCGGGCACTCGCACACCCGGGCCGTCCTGATCATGTACTTCTGGACCGCGACCCTGGCCTTTGGGGCGGTCGCCCTGTCGGTCGTGGACGGGCGCCTGATCGTCCTGGCGGTGACCGCCATGCTGGTCCTCGGCGCGCTGGTGGCCAGCGGGGTGCCGCGGTTGCGTTCGAGTCGGCGGCCCTAGATGCGTTCGAGTCGGCGGCTCTGGGTGCGACTGGTCCTGGCGTTGCGAGCCAGGGGCCTGGGTGTCGCCCCGGTGACCCTGCTTGCCCTGGCCCCGCTGCACGCTCTGGTCGCCTGGATGTTGGTGGGGGTCGCGGGTGCGCTGGCGGCGGTGGCCGGTCTGCTGCTGGTGGCCGGGTTCTTCCTGGTCTCGGTCGTCGCCGTCACGGTCACCGACCGGCATGCCCCGGCGTTCGTGTTGCCCGCCGCAGTGGGTTCGTACGTCGTCAAGGTGGCCGCCCTGGTCAGCCTGCTGACGCTGCCGACCACGCCGGTCACCCGCTGCTTGGCCTACTCCGTGATCGTCGGCACGCTGGCGTGGGAGCTCGCGCATCTGGTCGGGGTCATGCGGGCGACGCAGTCGCACGGCACGGCCGTGTCCGGCTTTACCGATCCCGGTTGATAGCGTGGTTAGTCGCTGACCGAGGGAACGCAGACCGAGGGAACGCAGACCGAGGGAACGATCACCGAGGGGACGATGACCGAGGGGAAGCGACCGCAACCACCGAAGCGGTCGAACTCCGATGCGGACGCAGGCTGGGCCGTTCTCAGCATCTTGATCGCCGGTTTGGTGGTCTGGGGAGGGATCGGCTACGGGCTGGACCGGTGGTTCGGGACGCACTACCTCGTCGTCGTGGGGCTGCTGGTCGGCATAGCCGCTGCTATCTACCTGGTGTACGTCCGGTACGGTCGCTGACGACGCCGCCGGGTCGCGCGCAGGTGCCCAGGTGCGGTGGAGGCGTTGCACGGCGCCCTGGGTCGCACTGAGGAACCGTAGACGGAGGGGAGGCCCGGCGGATGAGGGCCGCAGCGCTCGCCACACCCGTCACCGCGGCGGGCAAGGGCTACGAGCCGCCGAGCCTGGAAGCCTTTCACTTCAAGAGCTTCTTCGACTTCTCCGTTCTTGGCGTGCAGTTCCACGTGACGAAGATCGTCACGATGATGCTGTTCGCCACCCTGGTGATCGCCATCTTCTTCCTGGCTGCGTTCCGGCATCCCCGGCTCGTTCCCGGGAAGCTGCAGGCCGCCGGTGAGATCATCTACGACTTCATCCGCAACTCCATCGCTGTGGACGTCATCGGCCGGGAGGGCGTGCGCTTCGCGCCGTACCTCACGACGCTGTTCGCCTTCGTCTTCCTCAACAACTTGTTCGGAATCCTGCCGTTGGCGCAGGTGCCGGTGAACTCCCGGATCGCCTTTCCGGCGTTCCTCGCATTGATCTCCTGGGTCCTGTTCAACTACCTCGGCATTCAGCGCAAGGGGTTCGGGCCTTACTTCAAGGAGATGCTGTTCCCGCCCGGCGTGCCCAAGCCGGTGTACATCCTACTGACGCCCATCGAGTTCGTCTCGACGCTGTTCGTTCGGCCGTTCACCCTGGCCGTCCGGCTCTTCGCCAACATGTTCGCCGGCCACATCATGCTGCTGGTGTTCATCTCCGGGACGACGTACCTGCTCACGGTGTCGAACTTCTCCAAGGCGTTCGCCCCTGTCTCCTTCCTGATGGCCATTGTGCTGTCCGTGTTCGAAATGCTGATCATCGCCTTGCAGGCCTACATCTTCACGATTCTGACCGCCCAGTACGTCTCCGGCGCCCTCGCCGAAGAGCACTGATCCGTCGACCGCGCCGCGGGCGTGGCCAACCACAGGAGGAAGCATCCCTATGATCGCGGTCGTCGGAGTCACCGGCAGCGTCGGGTCCCTGGGCTACGGTCTGGCGGCGATCGGCCCCGGCATCGGCATCGGCCTGATCTTCGCGGCGTACGTCTCCGGCGTCGCCCGCCAGCCGGAAGCCCGTGGAGTGCTGCAGCCGATCGCCCTGCTCGGGTTCGCGCTGGCCGAGGCGCTCGCCCTCATCGGCCTGGTCATGCCGTTCGTCTTCGGCAAGTAGGCACGGGGACGAGCGTCATGAGCCTGGCCGCCATCCCGCTTGCCGCGGAGAACAACCCGCTCATCCCGGACCTCGGCGAGCTGATCATCGGTTTCATCGCCTTCGCGGTCCTGGTCGCGCTGCTGTGGAAGGCAGCATTCCCGGCGATCGAGCGGGTCTACCACGAGCGCACCGAGCGCATCGAGGGCGGGATCGCCCGGGCCGACCAGGCGCAGCAGGAGGCGCAGCGCACCCTGGAGCAGTACCGCGCCCAGCTCGCCGAGGCCAGGGCCGAGGCGACCCGGATGCGCGAGGAGGCGCGCGTGCAAGGGCAGGGGATCGTCGAGGAGCTGCGCGCCCGCGCGCAGCAGGAGGCGGCCCAGATCACCGCGCGCGCCGAGGCTCGGATCGAGGCGGACCGCCAGCACGCCTTCGCCGAGCTGCGCTCGGAGATCGGCCGACTTGCCGTCGACCTGTCCGGGCGGATCATCGGGGAGTCGCTGCAGGACGGTGACCGGCAGCGGCGGGTCGTCGACCGGTTCCTCACCGACCTTGAAGACGCCGCCGGCGGGGCTGCGGGGGGCGCCAGCCCCGCACCACCGATGCGCTGATGGACCGGACCAGTAGGGACGCGCTGGCGGCCGCTCGCGAGCGCTTCGACACCCTTGTCGTCGAACGGCCGGACGCTGCCGGGCTCGGCGGGATGGCCGAGACGCTGTTCGCCACGGTGAGCCTGTTGCGCCGGGAGTCGGCGCTGCGGCGGGCATTAGGTGATCCGGCCACCCGGCCGGCGGCGAAGATCAGGTTGCTGGACTCGCTGTTCGGGGAGTTCGACGGCCAGACGCTGGAGCTGCTGCGCGGCCTGGTGCGCTCTCGCTGGTCGCAGCCGGGCGACCTGGTGGAGGCGGTGGAGGACCTCGCGGTGTCGGCTCTGCTGGCGGTCGCCGAGAGCGAGGGTCACCTCGACGAGGTGGAGGACGAGCTCTTCCGGTTTGCCCGGCTGCTGGAGCGGGAGCCCGCCCTGCGAGCCGCGCTGACCGACCCCGCGCTGCCGGTTGAGCGCAAGATGGGCGTGCTCCGAGAGCTGCTGACCGACCGCGCCCAGCCCACCACCGAGCGGCTGGTGGAGCAGGCTGTGCGTGAGCCCGGCGGCCGCACCCTGGAGCAGGTGCTCGCCAGCTTCTCCGAGCTGGCCGCCCAGCGCCGCCAACGGGTGCTCGCCGAGGTCCGTAGCGCGGTGCCGCTGACCGCGGAGCAGCTGGCCCGGCTGACCACCGTGCTGGGCACCATCTACGGGCGGGCCATCCAGGTCCAGTCCTACGTCGACCCCGCAGTGGTGGGCGGCGTGGTGGTTCGCATCGGCGACGAAGTGATCGACGGCAGCACCGTGCACCAGCTGGCGCAGGCTCGGCGCAGGCTCAGGGCCGGCGCGTCGCCGCACACTGATCAAGACGGATAGAGGAGAACAGGGACACCGATGGCCGAGCTGACGATCCAGCCCAGCGCGATCCGCGAGGCACTCGAGCGGTACGTCGAGTCCTTCACGCCCGAGACCACCCGGGAGGAGGTCGGGCGGGTCACCGAGGTCGGTGACGGCATCGCCCGGGTCGAGGGCCTGCACTCGGCCATGACCAACGAGCTGCTGGAGTTCTCCGGCGGCATCGTTGGCCTCGCGCTGAACCTCGACGTCCGCGAGATCGGCTGCGTGCTGCTCGGCGACCCTGCGCACATCGAGGAAGGGCAGGAGGTTCGGCGTACCGGCGACATCCTGTCGGTGCCGGTGGGCGACGCCTACCTCGGCCGGGTGGTGAACGCGATCGGGGACCCGCTCGACGGCAAGGGGGAGATCGTCACCACGGAGCGGCGCGCGCTGGAACTGCAGGCGCCGACGGTGGTCATGCGCCAGCCGGTTCGGGAGCCGCTGCAGACCGGCATCAAGGCGGTCGACGCGATGACCGCGATCGGCCGCGGGCAGCGGCAGCTGATCATCGGTGACCGCCAGACCGGCAAGAGCGCGATTGCCTTGGATGCGATCATCAACCAGCGGGACAACTGGGTCAGCGGGGACCCCAAGCTGCAGGTGAAGTGCATCTATGTGGCCATCGGCCAGAAGGGCACGACGATCGCTGAGACGGTCGACCGGCTGGAGGAGGCCGGGGCGCTGGAGTACACGACGATCGTCGCCGCTCCGGCCTCGCACAACGCCGGCTTCAAGTACCTCGCGGCCTACACCGGCTCGGCGATCGGCCAGCACTGGATGTACCAGGGCCAGCACGTGCTGATCGTCTTCGACGACCTGTCCAAGCAGGCCGAGGCCTACCGGACGATTTCGCTGCTGCTGCGTCGCCCGCCCGGCCGTGAGGCCTACCCCGGCGACGTCTTCTACCTGCACTCCCGGCTACTGGAGCGGTGCGCCAAGCTCTCCGACGAACTCGGTGCCGGCTCGATGACCGGGCTGCCGATCATCGAGACCAAGGGCAACGACGTCTCCGCCTACATCCCGACCAACGTCATTTCGATCACCGACGGCCAGATATTCCTGGAGACCGACCTGTTCAACTCCGGCGTCCGGCCGGCGATCAACGTCGGCATCTCGGTCTCCCGAGTCGGCGGCGCGGCGCAGGTGCGCGCGTTGCGATCGGTCTCCGGCCGGCTGCGGGTTGACCTGGCGCAATACCGCGAGCTGGAGGCGTTCTCGGCGTTCGGCTCGGACCTGGACGCCGCCTCTAAGGCCCTGCTGGCCCGGGGCGAGCGGTTGGTCGAGCTGCTCAAGCAGCCGCAGTTTGCGCCCTTCCCGGTCGAGCGCCAGGTGCTTTCGATCTGGGCCGGTACGACCGGGAACCTCGACGACGTACCGGTGGCCGATATCCGCCGGTTCGAGCGCGAGTTTCTGGACTACGTCGCGGCCAAGCACCAGGGCATCTACAACACGATCCTGCAGACCGGCAAGCTCGACGACGACACCGCCGCCTCGATGCAGCAGGCCATCGACGCCTTCAAGCGGGAGTTCTCCCCGGGCGCACCACCGCCACCGCCGCACGAGCGCGAGGCCGAACCGATGGACACCGAAGGCCAGGAGAAGATCCGCCGGCATCGGCCGCCGGCGGACGGTGCCCGCAGCGGTGCGCACCTGCCCGGGGCCGGAAGCGCGTCCTGACCGATGGCTGCCCAGATCCGCGTCCTGCGCCAACGCATCAGGTCGGTGCAGTCAACCAAGAAGATCACTCGTGCGTTCGAGCTGATTGCGACGTCGCGCATCGCCAAGGCGCAGCAGCGGGTCAACGCCTCCAAGCCGTACGCCGAGGCGATCACCCGGGCGGTGACCGCGGTCGCCAGCCAGACGACGATCGACCACCCGCTGGTCACCGCGCGCCTGACGCCGGAGCGGGTGGCTGTCCTGGTCGTCTCCAGCGACCGCGGTCTGGCGGGGGCGTACAACGCCAACGTGCTGCGCACCGCGGAGGAGCTGTACGCGTTGCTGCGCAGCGAGAACAAGGAGCCGGTGCCCTACGTCATCGGTCGCAAGGCAACTGGGTTCTACCGGTTCCGCAGCCGACCGGTCGCCGAGAGCTGGACCGGGTTCTCGGAGCAGCCGACGTACCCGGATGCCAAGGTGGTCGCGGACCGAGTGATCGCGGACTTCGTGCGGGGCTCGGCCGAGTCCGGCGTCGACGAGATCCACATGGTCTACACCGAGTACGTCTCCGGCCTGACCCAGCGACCCGCGGCTCGGCGCATCCTGCCGCTAGTCGTCGAGGAGACTACCGAGGCGCCGAGTCAGCCGTTGCCGCTGTATGAGTTCGAGCCGGAGGCGGAGGAGTTGTTGCATGCGCTGCTGCCGCGCTACGTGGAGTCTCGGGTGTTCGCGGCGCTGCTGGAGTCGGCGGCATCGGAGTCCGCAGCCCGTCGGCGGGCGATGAAGGCCGCCACCGACAACGCCGACGAACTCATCAAGGCCTTGACCCGGGAAGCGAACGCCGCTCGACAAGCCGTCATCACCCAAGAAATCATGGAAATCGTGGGCGGCGCCGAAGCCCTGTCAGCCAGTGGGAGTGACTAAGAGATGACCGCCACCATCGAAAGCCGGCCGGAGAACGAGGCGGCCCGGGCCAACGGCCGAGTGGTCCGGGTGATCGGACCGGTCGTCGACGTGGAGTTCCCACCGGAGGCGATGCCGGAGGTCTACTTCGCGCTCACGGCGGAGCGAACGATCGCCGGCGAGACGACGACGCTGACCTTCGAGGTCGAGCAGCACATCGGCGACAACATGGTTCGCACTATCTCCATGCAGCCGACGGACGGCCTGGTCCGCGGCACCGAGGTGGTCAACACCGGGTCGCCGATCATGGTGCCGGTGGGCAACGCAACGAAGGGCCACGTCTTCAACACCCTGGGCAAGCCGATGGACGTACCGTCCGTCGACGCCGACACCTACTGGCCAATCCACCGGCAGGCCCCGGCGTACGACCAGTTGGAGAGCAAGACCGAGATGTTCGAGACCGGCATCAAGGTGATCGACCTGCTCGCGCCCTACGTCCAGGGCGGGAAGATCGGCATGTTCGGTGGCGCCGGCGTGGGCAAGACGGTCGTCATCCAGGAGATGATCTACCGCGTAGCCGAGAACTTCGGTGGCGTGTCAGTTTTCGCCGGGGTAGGGGAGCGCACCCGCGAGGGCAACGACCTGTTCGGGGAGATGACCGAGTCCGGCGTCATTGACAAGACCGCCTTGGTCTTCGGTCAGATGGACGAGCCGCCAGGAACCCGACTCCGGGTGGCGCTCTCGGCGCTCACGATGGCTGAGTACTTCCGCGACGAGCAGAAGCAGGACGTGCTGCTGTTCATCGACAACATCTTCCGGTTCACCCAGGCCGGCTCCGAGGTCTCCACGTTGCTCGGGCGGATGCCCTCGGCCGT
>JADGOU010000190.1 GCA_017882835.1 Frankiaceae bacterium
CGACGGTCTCCGAATGTCCGGTCCCAGGTCGTTCCGGTGAAGATGCAAAGCCCCCCACGGAGCCAAGGCTGCGGTCCCGAGGGCAGATCCATCCAATAGTTCCTTCGCCGATACGGCCGGCGTTCACTGTCCCGGCGTAGACCCTGCCGGTCGGCGGAGACCAAGTTGTCGTTGGCCTGCAACTTCGCAATCTCGTCCGCAGTTCCACGACGAAGGAACCCCGGTCGAGCCGGGTCAGGAATGGCTCGCGACTCAAGAAACTGCGACCGGTTGTCGACGTTCCAACAGTCTTCACGAATATAGGCGCGCACGGTCTGGTCGTTCGCCTGGGACGCCGCACCGTCGGACTAGGACAGGGCTTCCTGGGAGGTAAAGGACCGGGACTGCGTCCCGGCGTAGTCCTGCAGCCGCTCCCATACCGTTCGAAGGTCTTCGTCGGCTACGCACCTAGGGTCTCACGTGGCGCGGAAACCAAGGTTCAGCAAGCGCCCGCTTCTGCCGCGCTGAGGCTCGCCCGGATCGGCCGCCGTCCGGGCAGCCGGCCCGCATCTTCCCGCCAATTCGACCGCTGACGTCCCCCGCCGCGACGGCTAACAGGTGAGGCTACCCGGGAACCGATGGGCCCCCCAGTGACGGACCTACATCCGCTTCCGGTGCCGCCCGACAAACCGTTCAAGGCTGAGCCAGACGCTGTAGTGATCTTGGCTCACGAACTTCCGGGTGTCCGGGACTGGCTGCCCACAGCCACACCGACAGGTCCGAGCCTGTCCGACGGAGACAGCGGCTTCCTCCTCTGCGTAGGGCAGTCTGTCGAGTTCTGCGCTGATTTGCCCGTTCGAAAGCCGTTCGATCAGGGGCACGCCGTATCTGCAGCTCACCGGGTTGTTGACGTCGCCGTCCGGGCTTTCATGAGCGACTCGTGCCATTCGCGTGCCATTCACTGCGGTAGATAATGGCGCGTTGCGGTCAAGGAGGTGGGCGGCGTGAGCGCATCGACTCCGACAACTCGGAGTTGGCGCGATGCCGGCTCTGGTGCGGTACGTCGGTTGCCCTCCGGCCGCTACCAAGATCGACTTCTGACCGACGACGGGTCCATGGTCCCCGCTCCGCACACGTTTGCCACGAAGCGAGAGGCCTCAGGGCGGCTCGCCTGAGACTGTCACCGACCGCAAGCGTGGTGTGTGGGTCGACCCGCGCCCCGCCAACGCCATGACGGCAGCCCGATAGTTGGAGGTGTGGTGGTCGACCACCACCGACGTCAAGCCCAAGACGCGGGTCGGTTACCGAGCCTAACCGGGTGAAGGCGATCCGCCGTTCGGCAATCAATCGGCGAATGAAGCGGGGTGACGTCCCAAGTCGATCGGCTGCCTGCTCGACGGTGAGCAACCGGTCCACGACTTCCGCCCTCTTCACTGTGTACCGGCGGGGGGACAATGCACGCCGTCCTCCGTCGGCCGCCCGGGCGCGGCCTCTGCGCCCGCCCAACCTCTTCGCATGACGACTCGGTCCGCGTTGGCAACAGCGGACCACGCGGGCACAACCGGCGGCGAGGCAATAACCGGCCAGGGGGCGGGAGGCAAGAAGCCTTCACCACCGCCGCCTCTGTGTTGCGGTTGCATGCGGCTCTCCTTCCGGCTCGTCGGAGCGAAAGCCGATCTCGACACCGACCCCAGCGGCGTCCCCGCGTGCCCATAACTGCACCGGTGAGATCCACATCAGGCTCGACGGCGCGGGATCCCGCGCCCAGCAGATCAGCGGAGCAGTCGAGCAGCTCCGGTCGTCCCCGGCGTCCGGCATCAGGCCAAGCCAGACCCCGCCGAGTCGGATAACGCTGGAGCGCGGCGCCGGCGGTGGGGACGTTCGTGGGGACGTCGGTGGGGCGGCTGGCTGTCAGTCAGATCGGTACCGCCGGCCACGCGATCGTAGTCAGTAGTGCGCGGTTGTAATACCATCCGAAGGTGTGGAACGGTTTGATGTCGACGACCTCGATGAGGACTGGCCATTCGAGATCGACCGGCAAGCCAGTCACCTCTTCAAGCACCCCGGCCTAGGCCTCGACGACATCAGCGATGTCTGGACCAGCCAGCCGCTGTTCTACCCGGCCAGGCCACCCGCCCACTGGCTGATGGTGGCTGAGGTCTCCGGACGCGTCCTGACGGTGCCACTGGCGCCGGCCAACAGCGGCGACCGGCGTCGATGCCGCCCCATCGGCTGCTATGTCGCCGCCGACCACCTCGCCCGCCGCTATCGGGAGGACCGATGACCAGAATGACCCCAGAGCAGGAGAACGCCTTCTACGCCGACCCTGACAACCAGGTGCCCCAAGGGCCGCCGGTGCGCCGCAAGGCCAAGCTCAGCGAGCCCGTGCCTGTGCGCTTTCCCGAAGAGCTGCTGCAAGAGGTCCGCGACCGCGCCGCCGCAGACGACCGCTCGGTCTCCAACTGGATCCGACGAGCGGTCGAGCACGAACTGGCCCGCGGCTAATCACAGCACAAGCTGCGGAGGGGGAACCCGAGTCACCGGGTCGTCCCGGTCGGCAAGGTCATCCCTGACCACGTCGATCACCGCCGACCTTGCCCGCATGGCCAAGAGCAGGCCGTAGACCTCGCGGCCGAGCGGGTCCCGGAAGTCCCCGGGTGCCAGCCACGGCGCCACCCCGTCCAGCCCGGCCGGGGCCAGCAACAGCGAGCCCAGGGTCGCGTACTCGGCCTGTCCGACGTCGTCCATGCCGGGCACCCTCGCCGCCTACTGGCCCCAGCTACGCCCCCGGACCCGGCTCCACGGCCTCTTGGCACTAGCCCGGTTCCCGATAGCGCCAGCCGGCCGGTTGAGGCGGTGCCGGGTGCGCCGTCCCCGGGCATTGTTCGACCTGAGCTACCCGGCCGGCTGGACGACGCCGCTCTGCCGACACGAGGCCGGCGCCTGTTCGGGAGCACGGACCACCGCGGGGGCGGTGGTCGGGCTGGCCTGCGCAGGTTGGCGAAGGCCGATCTAGTCGGCGCCGGTCAGCCGGCCGGGGCGGGCATTGCGAGCAGGGTCGGCGTCCGGAGGGCTCGCCGCGCTCAGCGTCCCTGTAACCGCTAGCACCGTCCCGACCCGTCCCCGCCTGGCACCCCGGCAGCCGACCGTCTGACCAGCCACCCCGCATCCGCCCGCCCGCCCCCCTTACCGGCTGGCCAGCTGCCGTCACAAGATCACTCGCGCACACACTGGTATCTGCGATACGTGCGCCACGAGGCGCTGCTGTTTCGAGTGGAGGTGCAAGACCTGCACCGCTGGACCGTCGTAGCGGGCCGGTGAAGCTGGCGGCAGCCCGAGCCGGGAGACGCCGGGGAGGGCGGAAAGCAGCCGTGACGAAGTCGGGCGGTACGGCCAGACGGCTCAGGTCCGGTGAGCCAGACGGCTCAGGTCCGGTGAACGAAACGGAAGGTGTACGTGAGGAATCAACGGCTAAAGCCCCTCAGGGATACCGCCAGCTCCAACCTGGTGGATGTGGGCTGGTATGCGGCGCACGCCCCGGCAGCACCGAGCTCGGGCGACTCCTGAGCCGGTTTGTATCGGCTGGCAGGGAGGCCATGGGGAAGGTCTACGGCGTACTCATGGCTATGCCGCAGGGGCACAGTTGGGCACCCATCCCGTCGATCGAAGCGCAGTGAACGTGGGAACCCGCCCGGGCTTGCCCTTCCCACCGGCCGGCCATGTCGGTGCCGGGCAACTGCGTCGTCAACTGATGAGCCCGGGTGGGGACGGAGCCGCCGTAGTAGGCCGAGGCCGGGAAGGAAAGTCGGCCACATGGCCAAGGGCGGCAGCGTGTCCGCAGCGGCAGGACTGGCATGCCAGGAGGTCGCCGGTGATTACCGGCGCACCATGGCCAACGCCAACCGAGGTAACGGTCAGGGTACTGGGGATCCAGGCGAAGCTGCACCGATGGGCCAGCGAGGATCCGGCTCGCCGGTTCGACGATCTGTTCAATCTCGTTGTCGACCCAGCCGTGCTGCTGATGGCATGGCGTCGGGTGCGAAGCAATCGCGGGGCGCGCACCGCCGGGGTGGACGGCTCGACCGCCCACTACATCGAAGCGGTGCGGGGCGTTGAGAGCTTCCTAGCCGAACTGCGGGCCGATCTGGTGGCCCAGCAGTTCGTTCCGCTCCCGGCCTGGGAGCGACTCATCCCCAAGTCCGGCGGCCGAGTGCGCCGGCTGGGGATCCGCATAAGCCGTCCGCAACGATCGAAGTCCTCGATGAGCGGGAGAACGTCCAGACGAAGGGCCGGCCACGGACGTATCAATAGCACGAACGCCGTCCTCCTGCATGGCTGCGAGAACGAGGTTGCGCTGGCTGTGGCCTTCGTCAAGTTCCCGGGTGGCGCGCGCCCGGTGCTAGATCGTATGCGGTTCAGCGCCCGGGTGCACTCCCGCTGGGCCCAATCGGTCAAGGACCTGCCGTACGGCGCGCCGATGCTGGTGCGCTGGGACAAGCGCCGGTTCGTCTGCGATCAGGTCGAGTGTCCCCGACGCACCTTCACCGAGGTCACCGACCAGCTCGGCCGCCGCCGTCTACTCACGCTGCGGCTGCGCCAGCGGCTGGAGCGGGCGGTCTCGCGCGGCCCGCGGTCGGTGGCCGACGTCGCCCGGGAATACGCGGTGTCCTGGTGGTCGGCGAACCAGGCGCTGATCGACCGAGCCGCCGACGTGCTCGGTCCGGCCCGAGCGGGGGTGCGCCTGCTCGGCGTGGACGAGACCCGGGTGTAGAGGCCGCCGCCGTCGCCGCGCGACGCCCGGCGCAGCCTGCCTGGCCGGGCTCGTTCACGATCGCCCGCGCTGGGCCGCCACATCTCTTCCTCTCCCGAGCCGGCCGTGGCAGTGTCCGCATCGCCGGCTTGGCCCAAGGAGGCCCCGTGAGGATGGCCTGTTCGTCATCGATGCCCACACCGGTTTCTGGGACGCCAGCGCGGAGGACTGTAAGAACAAGTACGGGGGAGCTTTCATCGAGACCTTCACGCGTTCCAGACAGGGTTCAACCCGGTGAACGAGCCGCAGTGGACGATGGACCACGAGGAAACCTTCCGAAAGGTCGACGCGGACTGGTACCTCGAGACTATGTTCGTCGAGGGCGACAACGACATGGCGATCCTGTCCACGCAAGTGCTCATGGACTTCTACCGCACGGGCTTCACGCACCCGGACACCCGGACACCCGGACACGCGGAGCGCAATGCGGAGTTGGTCAAGCGCGCGCCGAACCGACTCATTCCGCTCGGCGGCATCGACCCGCGCGCTCCCGACGCTCTTGGGCAGGTGGACCACCAGGTCAAGGACCTGGGCATGCGCGGATTCAAGTGGTACACCGGCCGAATGGCGCGGGGAGTCGCGCGGGTGGAAGGCCAACGACCCGATGGTCTTCCAGCTCTACGGGCTGTGCATCGAGCTGGGTATCACGAATATGCACTTCCACAAGGGCCCCGCGATGGAGCCGCTGGCGCTGGAGAAGTTCGACGTCCGCGACATCGACGAGCCGTCGACGCTCTACCCGGAGCTCAACTTCATCGTCGACCACTGCGGGCTGCCGCGGCTCGACGATTTCTGTTGGCTGTCCGGCCGCCGCCTGAACGTCTACGCGTCCCTTGCCGTTGCCTACATGTTCCTCGGCCACCGCGAGCGCGAGTTCGCTAAGGTCATGGCCAACCTGCTCTTCTGGCTGGGACCGGACCGGATCATCTGGGTGCCGACTTCGCGATCTGGTGCCCGCACTGGCTGCTGGACCGGTTCATGACCTTCGAGCTCCCGGGCGACATCGAAGAGGAGTACGGCGTCACGCTGACGATGGAGACGAACCAGAAGGTCGTGGGCGAGAACATTGCCCGGCTCTACGGCATCGACATCGAGGCGAAGAAGCAACAGCTCGCGGGTGACGAGTTCGACGTCAGCCACCAGGAGTTCGCCAACAGCGTCCCGGCGCGCACCCGGCCGGGCCGAGCC